>JAJRUC010000521.1 GCA_024278015.1 Chloroflexota bacterium | reverse complement strand
GGGGGGGGGGGGGGGGGGGGGGGGGGGGTAATGTCCCGGCCCTGGGCATCGATGACGCGGGCAATGGCGTAGGGCGCAATACGCGCGCCGCCGTTGGCAATGGCCTGATACGCGCCCGCCATTTCCACCAGCGGCACTTCGCCGGAGCCAAGCACCAGCGTCAGGCCGTAGTCGGCGCCGGTCAGGGTGGTAATGCCCAGCCGGGCGGCCATCTCTTTCAGGGCGTCAATGCCGACAAATTCCAGGGCCTTCACCGCCGGAATGTTGTACGAATTTGCCAGCGCGGCCCGCACACTGACCGGCCCGTGAAATTTGCCGTCGTAATTGACCGGCTGGTACAGCCCGCCCGCGCCGTCGGGGTATTCCACCGGCACATCCATCAGCAGGGTCGATGGCGTCCAGCCGCGCTCGAAGGCGGCCAGATACACCAGCGGCTTCAGCGCTGAACCGGGCTGGCGGGGGCTGACGGCCATATTAATTTGCCCGGCAATGGCCTCGTCCCGAAAATCCTTGCTGCCCACCATAGCCAGAATCCGGCCGGTTTGGGGCTGGATAGCCACCAACGCGCCGTTGGTCACGTTCTTGCCGGCCAGGGCGTCAATTTGCCGGGCCACTTCTTCTTCGGCGATGGTTTGCAGCCGGCGGTCAAGCGTGGTTTCGATGCGCAACCCGGCCTGATAAATCAGGTCGGCGGGATAGGTGGCTTCCAGTTCGGCCCGCACATAATTTACAAAATGCGGGGCGGCCAGTTCAACGGACCGGCCCCGGTAGCGCAATTCTTCGGCGGCGGCATCGTCCGCTTCGGCCCGGGTAATGTATCCCGCTTCAACCATCAGGCCCAAAACCACGGTTTGCCGCTTTTTGGCTCCTTCAGGATTGCTGTACGGGTCGTACACCGCCGGGCTTTGAGGCAAGCCGGCCAGCAGGGCCGCCTCGGCCAGCGACACATTTCGGGCCGATTTGCCGAAGTAGGTCTGGCCGGCGGCTTCAATGCCGTAAGCCAGGTTGCCGTAATAAATCTGGTTCAGATACGTTTCCAGAATATCGTTTTTGGAATACTGCCGGTTCAGTTCCACAGCCAGCACGGCCTCTTTCACCTTGCGGCTGATGCTCTGTTCGGCCCGTTCTTCGGGGGAGAGCAACACGTTTTTGGCAAGCTGCTGGGTGATGGTGCTGGCCCCGGAGACGATACTCCCTTCGGTGAGGTTGTAGTAAACGGCCCGCAGCACGGCCACGGGGTCTACGCCCACGTTCCGGTAAAAATTGCGGTCTTCGGTGGCGATGGTGGCTTGCCGGATGTCCGGCGAAATTTCGTACAGGGGCACGTCGGTGCGGCGGCCGAAGTTGGGGTCGGTAATTTCCCACAGCACGTCGCCGTTGCGGTCAACAATGGTGGTCGTCCGAAAATGAAACTGGCGGCTCCGCAACGCTTCCGGCGACGGGAGTTGCCCGGCCAGATAGCTGTATGCGGCAAAACTGCCTCCGATGACCAGCAGCAGGCCCAAAAACCCCACAAATATCAGCGCGATGGCGGCTCGCAGCAATCGTTGCGGCCACGACAGCCGGGGGTTGGGGCGGGCGGAGCGCGTCAGGCGGGTGGCCCCCGCAGAGGGCGCGGGCCGGGCGGGTTTCCACGTGGCCGGGGGTTGGGGGTAGTGTTTGGTGGGGCGCGGGCCGGGCGCGGGCGGCTTCGGGTGCGGCGGCGTGTGGCTCAGGCGGGTGGGCTGTTTGGCGGCGGGCAGGCCGGGGCGGGGCATATACCGGGTGGGGCGTTTGTCTGCCGGTTCGGCGGGCGGGCTTTTGCGAAGCTCTTGCAGCCAGGCGGGCAACTCTTCTTCTGAAGACGAGGCGGCATCAGCCGCCGGCCCGGGCGTGGCCGGGTCTTCGGCAGGATTTTTTTCGGGGGGCGGGGTTGGTTTTTCGGTCATAGGGTCGGCCCGCTACGGTATTCATCGGATAGGATTGGTTTTTAAACGCCGAAAACGGGCCGCAAGTTCCCGATTGACGGTCTGTTGAGGGGAGATTATACCCGGCGGCGGGGGCGGCGGCAAACCGGCTTTACCGCAAATACGAGGCCCCGTTCACATCAATGACGGCCCCGGTCAGGTATTCGGAGCCGGGAGCGGCCAAAAACAACACCGTGTGGGCCACGTCTTCCGGCGCGGCCACCCGCCCCAGCGGGCTTTGCTGCCGAATGGCGTCCCCCCGGGGGCCGTCCAGCAGGCCGCGCGCCATTTCGGTTTGCACAAAACAGGGGGCCACAGCGGTCACAAAAATATTGTGCGGGGCCAACTGTTTAGCCAGCGATTGGCTCATGGCGTGCAGCCCGGCTTTGGCGGCCCCGTAAGCCGGGGCGGTCGGCTCGCCCCGGTACGCCCCCCGTGAACCGATGTTGATGATTTTTCCGCCGCCGTGGGCCATCATGTGGCGGGCCGCGCAGTAGGCCGCGTTGGCCGCGCCGATGAGATTGGTTTGGATGACGGTGGTCCATGCGGCCCGCCACGTCTCAAAATCCACCGCATCAACGGGGTGTTGCTGGTACACGCCGGCGTTGTTCACCAGAATATCCAGCCCGCCCAGTTGCGTAATTGCGGTCTTGACCATGCGTTCCACTTCGGCGGAATTCATCATATTGGCCTGCATAATGATATGGCCCGCGCCGGCCAGCGATTGCAGCGTCTCTTCGGCGGCGGCCCGGTTTTGATTGTAGTGAACGGCCACGGTGGCCCCGGCGACGGCCAGTTTTTGGGCGATGACTCGCCCAATGCCCCGCGACGCGCCGGTGACAAGCGCGGTTTTGTTTTGCAGATTCACAAGTTTCAGCCTTTCCCGGAAATATCTTGTGTGTTTTTTCCCAAATCTTTACGTTATCTTTATGGAGAAAAACACCCGTTTATCTGATAATAGGTAAAGGGGTATTTTACCCGGAAAAGGTTCTACTGTAAAAAGTAAAGGAGCGCGTTGTGTTTGATGTCTTTCGTAATCTGAAGTTAAAGTACAAGATACTCGGTGGTTTTGCGCTGGTTCTGTTTTTGGCGGCCGTGATGGCGGCCGTGGCCGGAACCGGCATTATGAATACCCAACAAGACATTGATGATTTTTTTGAGGTCATCGGAAAGATAGGAGACTTAAATACACAGAGCCAATACACCATGCTGCAAGCCCGCCGCGACGAAAAAGATTACCTGTTGCGGTACAGGGAGGTTGGGTTTGAAGAGGCCCGCGCCGAATATGTGGCCGGCGTGCAGGCTCAGGTGGCGCTCGTCAAGCGCAATATGGCCGCCGCCAAGCGCCTGGCCCCGGCGGATTTCCGCATCGCCGATTCTACCGATGCGGTGGTGGAGGCCATCAATACTTACGAACTGACCTTCATCCAGATGGTGCAGTTTCTGGAGCAAAAAGGGTATAAAGACGTTGGTCTGGAGGGCGAGTTTCGGGACAAGGTGCATCAAATTGAAGCTGTTGTCACCGGCAAGAATCTGGATAACCTGATGGTTGATATGCTTGTAATACGTCGCCATGAAAAGGATTACTTGCTGCGCGCCGACGGAAAATATGTGGACAAGGTGCATAAGGCGGTGGCCCAATTACAGGCCGATACCGCCGCAGCGGACCTGTCTCAAAGCGAGAAGGATGAAATTGCAGCGCTGGCCGGCGAATACCGAACCTTGTTTGACCGGCTGGTGGCTTTGGATGACCAGATAGCCGCCGAAACGCAAATATTTCGGGAGGCGGCCCACAAAGTTGAAGCCTTGTTACAAACCATCAATGCCACGGTGGTTCAAAGGATGCAGGCAGACCAAACCGCCATGCTGGTTGCTGTGCAACAAACCCGCAGCCTCATCATCGGTACGGCCATTGCTATGCTGGCCCTGGGAATAGCCGTCGCTTTCCTGTTGACCCGCGCCATTACCGGCCCGGTGATAGCCGTGGCTCAGGCTATCCGAGGGATTGCCACCGGCGATTTGGAGCAACACATTACCCTGGACACCCGCGACGAATTAGGCGATATGGTGCGCGCCTTTTCTACAATGACGGCCTATCTGCGAGATATGGCCGCTGCCGCCGATGACATTGCCCACGGGAATTTGACCAACACCATCACCCCCCGCTCTGAAGAAGACGTGCTGGGCCAATCTTTTGCCCAAATGAGCCGCAATTTGCAACAATTGGTCAAGAACGTGCTGCATAGCATCAATAGTTTGCACAGCGCCGCCGGCGAACTGGATTCGGTGAGCCGGGGGGCCGGACAGGCGGCCAACAACACGGTAGAGGTTACCTTGCAGGTGGCCCAAAGCGCCTCGAAAGAGCATGAACAAATTGAACGGAGCAGCGCGATTATCCGTCAGGTTTCGTTTGCGGTGGAGGGGGTGGCCCAGGGAGCGCAAGAGCAGGCCCACGCCCTGGAAAAATCGATGCGATTTTCCGAGCAGATTTCCACGGCTATGGAACAAGTAGCTCAAACGGCCACGGCGGGGGCCAAAAGCGCCACGACGGCCGCTCAGGTGGCGCACGACGGCACCCAAATCATCGAAACCACCATTACCGGCATGCAGTCTATTAAAGACCAGGTTGAAATTTCGGCTATGCGGGTGCGGGAAATGGGTGAACGCTCCAATGAAATCGGCATCATTCTGGAAACCATTGAAGATATTGCCTCCCAAACCAATTTACTGGCCCTCAACGCCGCCATCGAAGCGGCCCGCGCCGGAGAACATGGCAAAGGCTTCGCCGTGGTGGCCGATGAAGTTCGCAAACTGGCGGAAAAATCTGCCGGCGCCACCGGAGAAATCGGCAACCTGGTCAAGACCATCCAGCAGACGGTGGCCGAAGCCGTGGCCGCAATGGAACATGGGCAGCAAGAGGTGGAAACCGGCGTATCCCATGCCCATCAATCGCAGCAAGCCTTGAACGGCATTTTGACCAATGTGGAAGACGTGCAACAGCAAGTGGCTCACATCGCCGCCGCCTCGCAGGAAATCAATGCGTCGTCCTCTGAACTGGTTGATGCAATGAGCAGCGTATCGTCGGTGGTGGAAGAAAACACCGCCGCCGCCGAAGAAATGAGCGCCGGGGCGGCGGAGGCGCTGGAAGTGACGGAGACCGTGGCCCAATTGAGCCTGCAAAGCGGACAGGTGGTGCAAAGCGCTACTGTGGCCGCCAACCGGATTGTGGATGAGATGTCGCGGGTGACAGCGGCAGTAGAAACCCTGAACGCGGTGGCGAATGAATTGACTCAGCGAATTGACCAATTTGCGCTGGCTGAGGATAATGATAGTATGCCTGCACAAGAGACGGAGGAAGCGCCCTTACCGGAATTGGCATAGAGTTTATGGATAGAGAACAGGTTTTCCGCGACCATTATCAGAAAAACGAGGTTCCCTGGGATGACGCCTTGCCCCCGCCGGAAGTGCAGGCTTTGGTGCCGACCCTGGCGCCGGGGCGTGCGCTGGATTTGGGGTGCGGTTACGGCCGGGCCTCCATTTTTATGGCCCGGCGCGGCTGGGCCGTTGATGCGGTTGATTTTGTGCCGCAGGCCATTGACGTGGCCCGGCAACGCGCCGCAGCAGCCGGGGTAGCCGTCAATTTTCATGTGTCCGATGTCACCGACCTGCATTTTTTGCCTTCGGCGGGCTATGATTTTGCCGTGGATGTGGGGTGCGCCCACAATCTGGATGCCCCCGGCCTGGCGGCGTACTATTGCGGTCTGGAACGGCTGCTTAAGCCGGGCGCGTGTTTTTTGTTGTTTGCCCGGCTAAAAGAAGCCGGGGCAGAGGGGGGGCCACGGGGCCTTGAAGAACCGGCGTTGTTGGCCTTGTTTGCCGCCGGCTTTAACCTGAAAGAGGCCACGCGCGGCGCAACCCGTATGCCCGGCAGACCGGGCTGGCAATCGGCCTGGTATCTGTTCCGGCGAAAAGCGGAGACAGCCTGTTAGCTATCTCTACTGTCTACCCCAAAACCTTTACGTAATTTTTATGGACTTTTTTTGCGTTTTGCCGAAAAAAAGAACAGGCAGTTTTGGCCTGTAAAAATTTTGGCGCTTTGGCGCTACGCTACAGATACCGTCAATAATATCCGGGGAGGCTCAATGGTTGCACAATATTTACCAATTCTTGGTGAGGCCATTGTTTGCATGGTCCTTATCAATCTTGCGGCTTACTTCTTTTCAAAAAAGGGGTTGCTCATCAAGATTTTTCTCATCACATCGCCCACCATCGCCGTATCATTTTTGCTGGGTATCATGTTTACTGTCTATGGCATGACCTTGCTGACCGGCGCAGTTTTTTTTGTGGGCAGTATGGCCGCCAGTTCCGGGTTGATTTATGGCCTGTTCCGCTGGGTCATCAAACCCATTAATTCTGTGGCAGAAATTGGATACCGGATTGCCGAAGGAGACCTGGACCAGCATATTACGGTTGTCGGCCGCGATGAGATTGGTTATATGCAGGCTTCGATTGCGGGCATGCTTGCCTATTTACAAGAGACGGCTGCCCTGGCCGAACAAATAGCCGACGGCAATCTGGATGTCCACGTCAAGTTGAAATCAGACAAAGACCAGCTTGGACAAGCGATGCGCAACATGGTCATCAGTTTGCGCCGGTTGTTGCAGCAAATTAAAGATGGCCTGAATACGCTGACAATCACCAGCCTGGAGTTGGATACGACTGCCCGGACCAATAAAGAAGCTGCCACCCATGCGGCTATGACGGTTGAACAGGTGGCCGAGGGTACCGGCCAACAGGCGTATAAAGTGGGGCAAGCCGCCGAACTCCTGAAGCAAATGCAAACGGCCATCGACGGGATTGCCCGGGGCGCCCAGGAGCAAGCCGCCGCTGTGGGCACATCTGCCACCTTGACCGGCCAGATTGCGCAAGCAATTGGGCAAGTGGCCGGCAATACCCAACAGGGAGCGCAAGGCGCGGCCCAGGCCGCCAAAACCGCGCAAACCGGCGCGGCCACCGTTGAAAATAACCTGCAAGGTATGGAAGCCATCAGCAACAAAACCAGATTCGCTATGCAAAAAGTGACGGAAATGGGCGAGCAGTCTGAACGGATTGGCGACATCGTCAAAACCATTGATGACATCGCCTCGCAAACCAACCTGCTGGCCCTCAACGCCGCCATCGAAACGGCGCGGGCCACGGCCCAGTCTCGCAACCTGGCCGAAGAATTACTGGACCAGATTATGGCCGCCCAGGCATACCTTCTGGCCGAACTGCTGACCATCGGCAAAAAGGACTGGACAACCGCTTACTGGAATCAGGTGGCCAATCAGGCCGGTATTGACAACATTTGCATCACCGATGAAGACGGCACGGTGGTCTTCAGCGAAGATGCCGGGCTGCTGGGCTTCCGCTTCCTGGACGACCCCCAATCGCAAACCTACGAATTTCGACAATTGCTGCGCCAGAAAAACGGGGTGGTGTGCCAGCCGGCGCAAGCGCGGTCTATTGACAATAAACTCTTTAAATATGTGGGTGTTTCCCGCAGAGACCAACCGGGTATTGTGCAGGTTGGGTTTCACGCCAAAAGCCTGGGCCGCTTCCAGTTTCAGATGGGCGGCTTTGGCGTGGTAGCCGATGAAGTCCGCAAACTGGCCGAAAAATCGGCGATAGCAGCCAAAGAGATTACCGCCCTGATCCAAACCAACCGGCAAACCGTCAAGGAAGCGTCGCAGGCTATGGCGGCCAGCGCCGCCGAGGTGGAAACAGGCGTTGCCAAAGCCAACGAAGCGCACGAAGCCTTGACCAGTATTTTGCAGGCGATTGTCTCGGTTAGCCAACAGGTTGATGAAATTGCCGTTGCCGCCCAACAAATAGATGCCTCAATCAATAATTTAAGCGGCACCATGGAAACGGTTTCGGCGGTAGTGGAAGAAAACACGGCCTCTACGGAAGAAATGTCGGCGGGCGCCGGCGATGTGACCACGGTGATGGAGGATATTGCCCTGGTGAGCAATGAAAACGCCGCCGCCGTCGATGAGTTGAACACGAATATCAACGCCATTACCACTCAGGCTCAACAGGTTGATGTCTCTGTGCAGGAATTAAACGGGGTGGCCCAAACCTTGCAATCCCAGTTTGAACACTTCAAATTGCCGGCCAATTAATTATTCGTCATCCGGCATACAAAAAAACCGATGGGCCAAACGCGCCCATCGGTTTTTTGATTGGTGTCACCGGCGCGGCATTTCTATGGCTGTGTTCCCTCCAGTAAAAAATAATCGGCCAGCAGTTCTTCGTAGCCGGCGGGGGTATATTCGCCGGTTTTCCGGTTTAGCCGATAATCGCCCTGGTAGTTGCCGCGCCGCGCGCGATGCAGCATTTCTATCAGGCGGTCCACATCGGCGGTGTTGTTGTAGCAGCCGAAGCTCATACGCACCATGCCGGGCATGTTCGATTTATCGCCGGCCAGCATATTGGTTCGCCAGCTTTCCGCCTCGTCTGCCGAAAGGTTGAGCAGGTGAACCACATACGGGTGGGCGCAAAAACAGCCGCTGCGCACCCCGATGCCCCCTTCGTAGCCTAAAATGGCGGCCAGCAAAAAGTGCGAAACACCTTCCAGATTGAAGGGGATAACGCCCACCTTCTCGTTGGCGCGGGCCGGGTCTGAAATACCGTACACTTTCAGGCCGGGGACAGCGGCCAACTGTTCCAGGGCGTAGGCGGTCAGGTGTTCTTCGTGCGCGGCGATGGTCTCCATGCCTATGTCCATTAACGCCTGGGCGGCGGCGGCCATAGCCACCGCGCCCACCACATTGGGGCTGCCGGCTTCTTCTCTGTCGGGCAGGCCCGCCCAGTAAATTTCATCCAGGGTCACAATATCAATGGTTCCCCCGCCCCGATATTCCGGCGCGCCTTGCAAAAAGATTTCCCTGGGGCCAATCAGCGCCCCCGTGCCGAAGGGCGCGTACATTTTGTGGCCGGATAACGTCACAAAATCCAGATGTTCGGCATGGTCATCGGCTTTCATATCTACCCGGCGGTGCGGGGCAAACTGGGCCGTATCAACCAGAATTTTTGCGCCCGCCGCATGCGCCTTGCGCGCCAGTCGATAGACGGGGTTCAAAAAGCCGGTCACATTCGAAGCCCCGGTGACGGCCACCAGGGCCACCCGCCCGGCGTATTGGGCCAGCTTGCGGTCAAAATCCTCTTCATCCAGCCGGCCGTCGGGGGTGACGGCCACGTGAACAGCCTGCGCCTGCGCTCGCCAGGGCAGGTCGTTGGAATGATGTTCCATCATAGTGGTGATGACCACCTGGTCGGGCGAAACAGGGAAGCGATACGACAGTTTGTTGATGGCTTCAGTGGTATTTTTGCCGAAAATGACGGTGTTGGTTTCCGGGTTGGCCCCCACAAACCGGGCGATGATTTCGTGCGCCTGGTCGTAAGCCACCGTACTCAGCCGGGATTTGAAGCCCGTGCCGCGATGGACGCTGGCGTAATAGGGCAAAAATCGGTCCAGCGCCTTTACCGCGTCAACCAGCGGCGGGGTGCTGGCCGCGTTATCCAGATTGACATACGGCCCCAGACTGCCGTCCAGCAGGGGAATTTGCCGGTTTACCCCCAAAATTCGATTACGTAAATTCACAGTCTTTTGCATCAGCTTCTCCTTGTATCAGTAAAAAAAACAGTGTCGAGGCTTCAACCGAAACGCTTTTATCGGCTGAAACCTCGACACCGGGGTTGAGTGCGGGCGATTTTCTTTGACAACAACAGCAACAGGCCATAAGATATGCTCAGGAAAGTTTCCGGTTCAATGAATTGGCAACAGTTTAATGGATGATAACTATTTTTACAAATCTGGAGGCGTATCTATGACTGCCACACGATTGGGCCACCCCCGGCCCGAACCATCATTCACCATAATGGTGAACGGCCGGCCGGTTGAAGCCTGGCCCGGCGAGAGCATTGCCGCCGTGTTGCTGGCCGCCGGCCGGCGCGTTTTTCGGCAAACCGCCGGCCACGCCCCGCGCGGCTTTTTTTGCGGTATGGGCATCTGCTTCGATTGTCTGATAACGCTCAACGGCGTACCGAATGTTCGCAGTTGCGTTACCCCGGCTGCGCCGGATTGCGTGGTGGAGGCGCCGGAATAATGACCGAAATTATTGTGATTGGCGCCGGGCCGGCGGGAGTGGCCGCCGCCGTGACCGCCGCCGAAGCCGGCGCGCGCGTCACCCTTATTGATGAAAACAGCCTGCCCGGCGGACAATATTTCAAACAAGCCGCGCTGCCCGCCCCCGCAAGCCTGCCCCCCACCCTGGCCGAAAATTTTCGGCAGGGGCAAGCGTTGCTGGCCGGTTTAAGCCACAAAAATATCACCTTTCGGGGGAATACACTGGTCTGGAATGTGACTCCTGACCGCACGGTGAGCCTGTACGGGCCGGCCGGCCCGGAAACGCTGGCCGCCGCGCAACTCATCATCGCTGCCGGGGCGTATGAACGGGTGATGCCCTTCCCCGGCTGGACGCTGCCGGGGGTGATGACCGTGGGCGGGGCGCAACTTTTGCTGAAGGGCCAACGGCTGCTGGCCGGGCAACGAATTTTGCTGGCCGGAACCGGGCCGCTGTTGCAAGTGGCCGGGGTTCAGCTTTTGGAAGCGGGCGCGGAAATTGTCGCCATTGCAGAATTACAGCCTCTCGGCTCCATCATTGCCCGGTCGCCCCGTTTTTTGGGACACCGGGATAAAGTGAAACTGGCTCTGAATAACGCCCGGCGGTTGAAGCGGGCCGGTGTGCCGGTAAAATTTGGATACGCCATTGTGCGGGCCACGGGCGAAAACGAGGTTTCCGGGGCGGTCATTGCCCGCGTGGATGCGGCGGGACATCCCCGGCCCGGCCCGGAAAGCGCCCTGGCCGTCGATACCGTCTGCCTCAACTTCGGGTTTGCGCCGGATACCCGCCTGACGCAACTGGCCGGCTGCAAACATCATTTTGCGGAACGCTTCGGCGGGTGGGCGGCCATAACCGATGACAATATGGAAACGTCGCAGCCCGGCATTTTTGCCGTGGGCGAGGTGCGGGGCATTGGCGGGGTAGAGGCCGCTTTGCCGGAAGGCCGGTTGGCCGGTCAGGTTGCGGCCCGCAAGTCGGGCTATCGAACAGATGAATCTGCCGGGCCAACCCGGCGGGCCGCGCGTCGCGCCCGCGCGCTGGTTGGGCAGTTGAACACAGTCTTTGCCGTAAAACCCGGTTTGATGACGTTGGCCCAGGATGACACCCTCATCTGTCGTTGCGAAGAGATTTCCGCCGGGCAACTACGCGCCGCCATCCGCGAAGGAATTACCACCCTGAACAACCTGAAGCCGTGGACGCGGGCCGGGATGGGCCGGTGCCAGGGCCGTATTTGCGGCCCGATTTTGGCCCACCTGCTGGCCGCCGAAACCGGGCTGGAGGCGCAATCGGCGGGGCAGTTTACGGTCCGGCCTCCCGTCAAGCCGGTGCCGTTAAGCACATTACTCCCTCAAAATAATAACGATGAGGTGGCTCATGATAAATAAACAGGCGGATGTGGTGGTGATTGGCGGCGGGGTGGTGGGCTGCGCCACGGCGTATTACCTGGCCCAAAACGGGGCGAAGGTCTTGCTGGTGGAAAAGGAAAGCATCGGGCGGGGCGCGTCCGGGCGCACGGGGGGCGGCATCCGCCAATCGTCGCGGGTGTAAGAGGAAATTCCCCTGGCTATGGCAAGCGTGGCCCTGTTCCCCGGCCTGTCCGACGAACTGGGGCTGGACATTGAATACACGCAAGCCGGCAACCTGCGCCTGATTGAATCGCCGGAATACGCGCAAACCATGCAGACCGATATTGGCCGCCAACAAGATTTGGGGCTGGATGTCCGCTGGCTGAATGCAGACGACGTGGCGGCGATGGCCCCCGCGCTGGCGCCGGCGGCCATTTTGGGGGCCGGTTATTGCCCCACCGACGGACACGTCAACCCCTTTCGGCTGACAGTGGGTTACTTTCAGGCCGCGCGCCGGGCCGGCGCGGATTCATTAATCGGGCGCGAAGTCCGGGCCATCACCCAAACAGACGGCGGCGGGGCGATGGTGCAGGCCGGGCCGCACACCATTCGGGCGGCCACCGTCGTCATTGCCGCCGGGGCCGGGTCTGCCGCGTTGTGCCAATTGATGGGGGTTCCGTTGCCCTTAACGCCCTTCTGCCACCAATCGATGATTACCGAGCCGTTGCCCCCCCTCTTTGCCCAAATGTTCGGCACGCTGCCCGCCGGCCTGTATTTTCGACAAACAACACATGGCGGGGTGCATTTTGGCGGTGGAGACAGTATCCGGCGCGCGGAAGCTCATACCACGCCCCAAACGCTGCGCTATATGACCGGGCGTATTACGCGCTTGCTGCCGATGTTGCGGGGGGTTAATGTGTTGCGGGCCTGGGGCGGCGTTGACGCTCACACCCCGGACGGGATGCCGGTCATTGACCGGTTAAGCGAAGCCGCGCTGGTTGCCACCGGCTTTTCCGGCCACGGGCTGGCGCTTGGCCCCATTGTGGGCCGCTATCTGGCCCGGTGGCTGGAAACCGGCCGCAAGCCGGCCTTGCTCTCGCCGTTTGGGGCCGGACGGTTTAAGGCGGCACTGTAAACCTTGAAACGTGAAAACCGTCTTTCGCGCATCGCGTTCCACAACAAACCTGCGCCGGATTCCGGGCTTGTTTAAATTTTCGTAACTATTTACCCCCTTTAATCCCCCCTCTTGAGGGGGGAAATATTCCCTCCTCCCTGGCCACTTGTACCCTATAGGGCACTTTGCCCTTTGCAGGGACGCGAAGCGGTTTCTTCATCAGGGGGCAGGGAGAGGGGGGGGAATTGTCGTCAAACGACTATTTGGTTTTAGGCCAAACTGTGACTGTACAGTTACAAATTTTCAACTGTTATTCGGGTAGCCGCACCCGGAAGGGTTCAACCACGCCCGCGCTTCCGGCAAAGTTCTGCAATCGAATTAGCACCGGCGGGGTAATTTCCTGCCCTTTTGTAACCAGTAGCAGCCCGCTTTCGGCCATAATGTCTTCATCAGCAATCATGCCGATGGTCAGTTTGTGGACCGTCACCTCTTTAACAGAATCCGATACGTCATCGCTGTGCAAGATTTTCAGGGCGTTGAGCAGATGGGGATTGTAGGTATCGGTGCGGCTCTGCAAAACCGAAAGGGCTTCATCGGCAGATAAATCCAGCATGAGTTGCTCATCGAAATCTGTAGCCAGCTTCAGCAACTGCGCCCCGAAAACAACTTCCTGCCCGGCCTTCAGCTTTTTCGGGGTAAGGGGCGTTGCCGCCGGCGCTTGCTGGGTTCGAATCATCTCGGCAATACCTTCCAGCCGGGGAATACGGGTTAGCAACGCTTTGCCCACATCCGGGTGCGCCCGGTACATTTTGTACTCATCGTCAGTGAGGGCTATCCGGTTAAAAACCTTGTCCAGCACGCCGGGCGGCAGGCTGACGCACCCAATTTGCGAAAGCATGGCGGCCAATTCGTACTGCCAAACGTTGGACAAGCCCAGATAGCAGCAAATATCTCTGACGGTTTGCCGGACCCGCGAGGTGCGGCTGAAGGCGGCGGGGCTGACCATGCTTAAAATTTCGGTTAAAACGTTGATGCTGCCCTTCAGGGTTTGGCCCAGCAGTTCTTTTTCCGCCATAATTAGCCGATATTGCTCAAGCCCGGATTCCAGCACCTGGCTGAGGGTGGCAATGGGGCACGGTTTGGTCATAAAGCGGAAGATGTGGCCCTCGTTTACGGCGTTGACGGCCGTTTGCAAATCGGCATTGCCGGTGAGCATCATGCGCACCGTATGCGGCGATTGCTGCCTGACCTGCCGCAGCAGGGTAATGCCGTTCATGGCGGGCATACGCATATCGGCCACAATAACGGCAAACGGGCCGCTTGACTGGAGCATTTCCAAAGCGGTCGCCCCGCTGGAGGCCGTGGCTATGTTGAAATGCGGCGTCAAATAGCGGGTGAACGAGCGCAAAACGCGCGTATCGTCATCGACAAAGAGTATTTTTTCTGACATAAAAATGCAGCCTCCTGTGAAAACAGCTACCGGCTACCGGCGGTCAGCTTTAAACAAGATGAATGTTCTTTGCAGCAACAAGCCACGACGTATTAAACCCTTGCCTCATTGACAAACCCCGCTGCATTTTACATCACCAGCGATTCTTCAGCCGCAACGGGCAAGGTGACAATGAAGGTGGCGCCATGTCCGGCCTCGCTTTCAAAACCGATGGAGCCGCCGTGTTTATCGACAATTGTCTGGTGAGCCATAAACAAGCCCTGGCCCGTCCCCCGGCCCACCTCTTTGGTGGTGAAGAAGATTTCAAAGATGCGGGATTTGATAGCGTCCGGGATACCTGCGCCCGTATCGGCCAGACGAATTTCAACCTCACCGTTATGGTGGCGGGTGGTGATGGTGATTGTGCCTCGCTCACCGGCTTCAGCATCAATGGCCTCTTCAATGGCATGGGCGGCATTGACAATGATATTCAAAAACGCCTGGCTGAGTTCGTTGGAATGGCCCAATACCGGCGGCAAGGCGGGGTCCAGGTCGGTTTCTACATCGGCCACGTATTTGTATTCGTTGCGAGCCACAACCAGCGTGTTTTGGATAATCCGGTTCACGTTCAGCATGGTTTTTTCTTTTACGCCGGGGTGCGAAAATTCTTTCATGGCCTGCACAATGCTGGTTATCCGGGCTACTCCGTCCAGCGCATCGTCGATGGCCGCCGGCATTTCATCCAGCAAAAAATCAAGGCGGATGGCCTGGGCTGTCCGGTTAATTTCATCCGGGACGGTGGCCGGCGTGTCACCGGCGCGGATATTTTCGGCCAGACGTTGACAGGTTGCAATGAAGTCGGCCAGTTTGGCATACGATTCCTGAATAAAGGCCAGACTGTCGCCGGTGTATTGCACCGGGGTGTTGATTTCGTGGGCAATGCCCGCCGCCAACCGGCCGATTGATTCCAGTTTTTGGGCCTGTAAAAGTTGCCCCTGCAATATTTTTTGCCGGGTCACATCCTGACCAACAATCAGAAACCCGGATAATCCCGGTTTGCTTTTGACAAGGGGCGAAAGGCTCAAGTTTAAAAAGCCATCCTGACCATCGGGGTGCGTATAACGCACGTCGGTCAGGGTGATGGTGTGGCCTTGGGTGCGACACTGGACCACGCTACTCATAATTGTGCGCCAGTCCCACTGAATGGGGGATTGATGAAACACCTGGCCCAGCATCTCGGCTTCGGTCAGGCCGAATGTTATCTCTGCCGGGACATTCCAGTGGCTAATACGGTTGTTTGCGCCTACCCCAATGATAATGGAAGAAATAGTTTTCAGCAACTGTTGATTTTCAGACAAACTGTCTTCCAGCGCGGTCTTTATTTTTTGAAAATCGGTCATATCTTTTGAAACCACCACAATATGGCTGATAGTGCCGTTTGAAGTGCGATACGGCCGGTACACTACATCCACATAGCGGCGGCCTGATTTTGAAAATGCGACCCATTCCTGATAGCGAATTTCCTCTCCGGCCAGACAGCGGTCAACAAACGATTTGATATAACGGGTGTAGGTAACGGTTCCCCACACATCGGCCACGGTTTTGCCCACAATATCGGCCCGGTCTTTGTTGTGCGCCCGGCAGTAGGCATCGCTGACGGCGGCGTAGGTGTGATGACGGTCTATCAGCGTCATCAGCTCTGAAGTGGTGTTCACAATAAACTCGTATCGTCTGAAGGTCGCTTCGGCCTGTTTGCGCTCTGCCACCTCCTGACGCAATTCTGCGGCATAACGTTGCAATTGCTCATAAACGCTTTGCAGGTCTTGCAGGTTTTTCCGAACGGTTTCTTCCAGACGTTTTCGCTCTGTAATATCCAGAATTGATACAAACGTTCTGGCCCAGGTTTGTTCGTAACCGGGCGCCACAGAGAGAGTCAATATCGTATTGATTTCCCGTCCGGCAAACGTCCGGTAAACGGTTTCGGCGGTGAAGCGGGTTCGGCCGTTCATCAAGGCAACCAGTTCCTGCGCCAAAACAGTCAGTGACTCATCGGTAAAGATTTTTGACAGGTTGTTGAGATAATATTGTTTATCGGTGACTTCAAAGAGCGACAAGGCCGCCTGATTGGCCTCCAGCAGCTTAATCAGCGAGGCGCAATGTTTCACTTCAGCCGGGCGAGTTTCAAAATACCGGGCGAAATCGGTAATGCCTGTTTGCCGCAACTGGTCAAGATACGCTTTTAGCTCAGAGAAGTCTTCTTCCCACAGGGCAATGGGCGAGTTTTCAAACAGGCTGGCGTAACGCAACTCGCTGCGAAACAGTTTTTCTTCCGCTTTTATCCGGCGGCTGATGTCTTTAAAGACAATGACCGACCCGGGGCGTTGGCCGTCTGCCGCAAATGAGGTCAGGACATAATCAACCGTAAAACGGCTGCCGTCCTTGCGCCAGAAGGTATCTGTGCCGGTGCGGGAACGGGTTGAGTCAAGTGCGCCGTTACGGTGAAGGGGGCAGTCCCTGATATGATAAGGCGTACCGTTGGCATAGGTGTGATGCCATATATTGTGTCCCGGCAGACCGACCAACTCTTCAGGGGTATAGCCCAAAAGTGTGGCGGCGGTGAGGTTTACAAAACTGTGTTTGCCCTCCATATCCAGGCCGATG
>JAJRUC010000520.1 GCA_024278015.1 Chloroflexota bacterium | reverse complement strand
GGTTTTTCACTGATATATGTTGGTTCGGGGTAGGGACAACCCTTGTGGTTGCCCTGTGTTTCAGCCCGAATTTGGGCGACCACAAGAGTCGCCCCTACAAAAACCGGCGCATTCCTGCAAATCCATGTTATTTGTAACCACCCACCCCCCCCTCGTGAGGGGGGAGAATGTAACACTTCCCCCCGTCAACGGGGGGATTGAGGGGGGGGAAAAATGGCAAAGCCGTTCTAATTGGTAACTTTATCTCTGATGCCTGAGTAGTTACTGTTATTTTATGACGCGGTTGAGTATACAGGAGCCGGCTGAATGACACTATCCCGATGCGCCTGGTGCGGGGACGACCCGCTGTACGTACACTATCACGATACTGAATGGGGCGCGCCCTTGCACGATGACCGCACCCTGTTTGAATTTTTGCTGCTGGACGGGGCGCAAGCCGGGTTAAGCTGGATTACCATCCTCCGCAAGCGGGAAAACTACCGGCAAGCCTTCGACGGCTTTGACGCGGAGAAGATTGCCCGCTACGGCGAGGCGGAAATCGCGGCCCTGCTGGCTAATCCGGGCATTGTTCGCAACCGGCAAAAAATCAATTCGGCCATAAAAAACGCGCGGGCATTTTTGGCGGTGCAGGAGCAGTTCGGCTCCTTCGATGCCTGCCTGTGGCAATTTGTGGGTGGCCGCACCATTCAGAATGCGTGGCCCACCCCGGCCGATTTGCCCGCCTTCACTCCCGAATCGGAGGCGATGAGCAAGGATTTGAAGAAGCGCGGCTTCAGCTTTGTGGGGCCGACCATCTGCTACGCCTTCATGCAATCGGCGGGTATGGTCAACGACCATCTGGTCAGTTGTTTTCGGCACGCGGAATTGGGCAACCGGCCGTAACCCAATTCGGGTTCATTTCAGCGTGCCCCTACACAGATTTGCCCCCAAACTGAAACGCACCCACCCAATTCGCAGCATTGGACAATCCGCCGCTATTATGGTATAGTATGCCCACCATGAATGTTTGGCGAATCGACCTGATTATGTTATGTGAAAACCCTGTCGGCCCTCGTTGCAAATTGTAACGGGGGGTAAGTTGCGGTGTGGCTTTTTGGTCGATATGCACTGACTCAAGCGTTCATTTTTATTTTGAACCGGATGCCCCGTTTTTGACGGGGCGTTTTTTTTGAGGCCAACGATGAACTATTACCCCTGTGGAGGAGATGACACCCATGCGAATGAGCAGACTTTTTAGCCAAACCTTGCGCAAAGCGCCGGCAGATACCGATGTGGTCAGCAATCAATTGCTGTTGCGGGCCGGCTTCATCCGCCAACTGGCCGCCGGAATTTACAGCTATTTGCCGCTGGCCCGGCGAGCCATGAATAAAATCGAAAATATTCTGCGCGATGAAATCAACGCCATCGGCGGGCAAGAGATGACCATGCCCGTCATCCATCCCGCCGATATTTGGAAGGAAACCAAACGCTGGTATCAGGTTGGCGGCGAAATGGGCCGCTTTGTAGACCGGGTGGGCCGCGATATGGCCCTGGCTATGACCCACGAAGAGGTTGTGACCGACATTGTGCGCAAGGAAGTCCAGTCGTACCGCCAATTGCCCGCCCTGATTTACCACATCCAGACCAAGTGGCGCGATGACCCCCGCCCCCGGGCCGGCCTGATTCGCGTGCGCGAATTTACCATGAAAGACAGCTACAGCCTTGACCGCAA
Organism: Chloroflexota bacterium; assembly: GCA_024278015.1. Lineage (GTDB taxonomy): Bacteria > Chloroflexota > Anaerolineae > 4572-78 > 4572-78 > JAJRUC01. Next base: position 1,022 of record JAJRUC010000520.1, on the reverse strand, counting down.
TTGGGAAGGGCTGGACAAGCAGTACCGGGCGCATTATCAGGCCTATTTCAACATCTTTCATCGCTGCAACCTGCCCGTGGTTTCGGTGGCCTCTGATGTGGGTATGATGGGCGGCAGCATGGCCCACGAATATATGTACCTGACCGGCGTGGGCGAAGATACGCTGGTGTTGTGCGACCAGTGCGGCTATACCGCCAATCGTCAAATCGCCAAATTTCAAAAGCCGCAGCCCCAGGCCGAAGCCGCCAAACCGATGGAAAAAGTTCACACGCCTCACGTGACCACCATCAAGGCTTTGGCCGAATTTCTCAACATCCCCGAAAGTCGCACGGCCAAAGCCGTCTTTCTGGTGGCAACCATTACCGAAGATACGGAAGACGTGGAAAAATTTGTCTTTGCCGTGGTGCGGGGCGATATGGATTTGAACGAAACCAAACTGACCAACGCCATCAAGGCCAAAAATTTGCGCCCCGCCCACGAAGAGGAAATTCGGGCCATCGGCGCGGAACCGGGCTACGGCTCGCCGGTGGGCGTTAAAAATGTGTTGGTAGTGGTCGATGACCTCATTCCGCAGTCGCCAAACCTGGTGGCCGGGGCCAACGAAGCGGAGCAGCATTACCTGAACGTCAACTACGGCCGGGATTACACCGCCGATATTGTGGCCGATATTGTGGCCGCCGGCGAAGGCTACGCCTGTTCGCAGTGCGGCCACGCGGTTTACACCAGCCGGGGCGTGGAAGTGGGCAACATCTTCAAGCTGGGCACGCGCTACAGCGAAGCGATGGGGGCGATGTATCTGGACAGCGACGGCAAACTGAAGCCGGTCATCATGGGGTCGTATGGCATTGGCGTGGGCCGGCTGCTGGCTTGCGTGGCCGAAGAACACAACGATGAACACGGCTTAATCTGGCCGATTACCGTGGCGCCGTATCAGGTGCATCTGGTTAATTTGAGCAAAACTTCCCCTGTCGCCGAAACGCTTTATGCCGATTTGCAGGCCGCCGGCGTGGAAGTTCTGTTTG
>JAJRUC010000519.1 GCA_024278015.1 Chloroflexota bacterium | reverse complement strand
TGCTCTTCGGCGGCCGGCTCACCATCCACGCCCAACCGGGCGCAGGTACTGAACTGGAAATTTTTCTGCCTGTGGAAAAATGACACATTGTACAGTTACAACAGGACTGACGCAGTTGCGGTAAGTCACGGTGTTCTCTACCCCCTCCCAACCTCCCCCTCAAGCAGGGGAGGAGCTAATAACTTCCCCCCGCTTGAGGGGGGACTGAGGGGGGTAAAATGCCGCAACTACGTCAGTCCTGTACAATACAGGTTACAAAAAATGACCACCATATTAATTGTTGATGACGAAGAAAACATCCGCAATCTGGTAGCGGCATATCTGCGCGCCGAAGGCTACACCGTCCATGCGGCAGAAGACGGCCCCGGCGCGTTGAAAGCCGCCCGCGCCTTCAAACCCAGGTTGATTGTGCTGGATATAATGCTGCCCGGCATGGACGGGCTGGAAGTGCTGCAAACACTGCGCCGCGAATCGGATGTGTATGTCATTCTGCTCACCGCCAAATCCGAAGAGACCGACAAGGTTGTGGGGCTGTCGGTGGGCGCGGATGACTACCTGACCAAACCGTTCAGCCCGCGCGAACTGGTGGCGCGTATCAAAGCGGCTTTACGTCGCTACGGGCAAACATCATCCCCGGAAAACGCCCGGCTAATCTTTGAACACCTCCGCATTGACAGCGACGCCCGCCGGGTATGGGTGGATGACGAAGAAATTTCGCTGACTGCCATCGAATTTGACCTGCTGTATGCCCTGGCCCGCCGTCACGGACGGGCGCTTAGCCGCGAACAACTCTTGCAAGACGTGTGGGGCTACGATTTTTACGGCGAAGACCGGGTGGTTGATGTGCATTTGGGGCGCATCCGCAAAAAAATTGAAACCGACCCGACCCATCCCCACCTGATTGCCACCGTGCGCGGCGTCGGCTATCGCTTTGAGGACACACCGCAATGATAACCAGACTGCGGCAATGGCGCTTACAACTCCGGCAATCGCGCCTGGGCTGGAAATTGATGGCCTCTTATCTGATTGTGATTGTGGTGGGCGTGCTGACGCTGGCGATGGCCGCCGAATCGGTGGTGCCGAGTACATTCGACCGCCACATGGTCGATATGTCTCAAATGATGATGGGCGGACAGATGATGGGCGACGATTTGACCCAAATGGAGGTTGACCTTTTTTCCAGCTACCGCACCGCCTTCACCGAAGCGCTGACGCTGGCGACAATCGCCGCCTTCATTAGCGCTGCGGTGGTCAGTTTTCTGGTATCGCGCCGGGTGGTCACCCCCATTTTGCGGTTGATGACCGCCAGCCGGCGCATTGCCGCCGGGCATTACGGCGATAGAGTGGAGGCCGTGGGCAATGACGAACTGGGAGAATTGGGGCGTAGCTTCAACCAAATGGCGGAAGCACTGAATCGCACCGAAGCCATGCGCCGCGACCTGATTGCCAATGTAACGCACGAACTGCGCACCCCGCTCACCAGCATCAAGGGATATATGGAAGGGCTGATGGACGGCGTCCTCCCCGCCGGGCCGGAGACGTTTCAGCAGGTGTACCGCGAGGCAGACCGCTTGCAGCGACTGGTGAACGATTTGCAGGAACTCAGCCGGGTGGAAGCCAAAGCCGTTAAACTGCACCGCCAACCCCTTGACCCCCAAAAGCTCATCCGCCAAACCGCCGCCCGGCTGTTGCCGCAATTTGAAAGCAAGCGCGTCACGCTTTTGCTGGATGTTCCCCCGGCCCTGCCCCGTATTTGGGCAGACGAAGACCGCATCAGCCAGATTCTGGTCAATTTAATGGGCAACGCCCTGCAATATACCCCCGCCGGCGGGCAGGTTGCAGTTTCCGCCGCGCAAACGGGCAATATGGTGACATTTTCCATCACCGATACCGGCATCGGCATCCCCGTTGAGCATCTGGCGCGCCTGTTCACCCGCTTCTACCGCGTCGATAAATCGCGCAGTCGCGCCGGTGGCGGCAGCGGCATCGGGCTGACCATCGCCCGCCATCTGGTGGAGGCGCACGGCGGCGAAATTTCGGCCGGCAGTGCCGGAACAGGAAAGGGCAGCGCCTTCCGCTTCACCATGCCGGTGTATCACGCCGGTGAAACATGATAAAGCCTTGTCACGTTTCGCGCCTCACACCTCACCGCTTTGGAGACAATTGTTTTTTCGGAACTGCCTGACCTGTACCCGGAACGGGTATTCAATGCAAAGGAGATGGTATGCAAATTAAAGAACTGGCGCAACAGGTGGGCGTTTCTGCCAAAACAATCCGCTATTATGAAAGCGTGGGCTTAATGCCGCCCCCCAAACGAAGCGAAAACAATTATCGCCAATACGATGACGCCGACGCAGAACGATTGCGGTTCATCACCAGCGCGCGCAGTCTCGGCCTTGCCATTAAAGATATTGCCGAAATTATGGCCGCCCGCGACGACGGGATTGCCCCCTGCAACCGGGTACTGGACGTTTTGGCGCAGCAACTTGCCGATATTGACCGCCGCATTGCCGATTTGCTGGAATTACGCGATACGTTGCGGGAAATTCAGGCCAAAGGAATCACCCTGCCCAAAGATGATGTGCAGGGCGACCATTGCGTGTGCTATTTGGTAAAAACATACCGGCACACCGACGCGGTGGTGATTGAACAGGAAATTCGGCCGGCGTAACTTTAACGCGCAGCTTTGACGGCGGCTCTCCACCATTTCGCTGCGGGTGGGATGGGCAAACGGGTATCTGCTGAAAGCAGTGGGGCTGGATGAACTGCCGGCGTCGATGCGTGCGCGGTTGTCCGTGGTAAAGCGGTTATCTTGCCCGCCATTGCCGGACGGGTGCTGCCGGAATTACGCACACCGGCGCAGAAAGACGCGCCGGAGCCGAAACCCGTCCCGGAACGGGACGAAGATAATTTAACCGGCGAACAGCCTCCCTTTCGGGGCAATTGTCCCGACTGTCAATTACAATCGGCACTATCAATATTGTCTGTATTCTGATATAATGAACGAAAATAATTTATTAAAGGAGTTGATTCCCTATGAAATACCCGAAACTTGTTTTATTCGTCGTGATGCTCACCGCGGCCCTGATTGTTTCCGCCTGCGGTGGCTCGTCCACGACATCTACTACCCGGGATAATCCGACGCCCGCCGTTTCCGAAAAAACTGCCAATGACGGCGACGGGCAATCTGCCATAACCGTCCTTGAAACCAACGCGGAATCAGAATCCGGCGATGAACACGGTGACGGCGATGAACACGCCGCCACAGAAGCGCCCGCCGCCGACACCGAACACGAACACCAATCGCTGCCGGACGAATATGCGAGCAAAACAAATCCCTTCACCGATGATGCCGACGCTCTCGCCGCCGGGGAACAGGTTTATACCGCCAGTTGCACCGCTTGTCACGGCGCGGAAGGCAAAGGAGACGGACCCGCCGCCGCCGCATTAGACCCGCACCCCGCAGACTTTACCAATGCCGAAATCATGAATAGCATGTCCGACACCTATCTGTTCTGGCGAATCAGCGAAGGCGGCACAATGGAGCCGTTCAATTCATCCATGCCCCCGTGGAAACAAAGTCTCACCGAAGAACAACGCTGGCAGGTGATTTTATACCTGCGCACCTTCACCCCATAAACAAACTTGCCTTGTCCCTCTCCCCGCAAGCCCGACGCCGCAATTTAGTCGGGCTTGCATTTTTTAAATCAACCGGCAAAATAACAGGGTATGAATCGTTCAGGAAAATGGTTTCTATTGTTTTTGGGATGGGCGCTGGCGCTCACCTTCCCGCTCGTCCAAAATTTCTCTTCGGCAATTCCACTGGGGAGCGAACACAGCGGCACAGTGCCGTTTTTCAACCTCTGGACGCTGCAATGGAATATTGAGCAAGCTTTGCGCGGATTTCCGAATTGCTGGAATCCGCCCATTTTCGCGCCCTCAACGGGGGTGTTCGCCTATTCGGAACTGGAGCCGGTAACGGCATTTCTGGCGCTCCCGCTGTGGAAAACCTTCAGCCCGGCGGTGGGCTACAACAGCGTGGTCATCCTTTTTTTAACCCTGAACGGATGGTTCGCCTTTTGCCTGCTCAAACTGTGGAAAGTCCCGTCGCTCGCCGCCGGTGGCGCCGCCCTGCTGATGCAATCGCTGCCGTTTGTGGCGCAGGAAATGGGCGTTTTGCAACTGACGGCAATTTTCGGGTTTCTGTGGTTGCCGGTTTTTCTGCAACGGTTTTTGAAACAACCGACCCCGGCAAACGGCATCGGATTGGCGCTTGGCGTGCCGCTGGTATTCTTCACATGCAGTTATTATGGATTGTTCAGTGTGGTATTTTTACCGCCGGCGTTTTTGGGGATGTGGTCTCCGGCGCAAAAATCGAAAGCGTTATTCATTCGATTGGGGCCGGCGTTGTTGGTGGGCGCACTGCTCACCCTGCCCCCGTTGCTGGTGCAGCGCAAAATTCTGGCGGAACACAATTTCACCCGCTCGGAAAAAACCATCCGCGAAAATTCGGCGCACCCGGCAGATTACCTCAAAACGCTCGATTACAATATCGTCACCTCAAAAATACGCACGCGCCCGCCACAACAGGGGCAACGACTTTTTCCGGGTTGGGGATTGCTGGCGCTCGCCGCGCTCGGCTTTGCGGTTCCGTCGAAACACGTGCGCCGGCGGCTGAAATTGTTTTTACTCGCCGCAATTTTGCTATCGTATCTTCTTTCGCTGG
>JAJRUC010000518.1 GCA_024278015.1 Chloroflexota bacterium | reverse complement strand
CAATGAATGGATTTGGCTCTACATTTTGCTCTTTATGACAGCGCTGACCGTGACGCTGGCGGCGGCCGGTCGTCAATGGGGCGTGGACCAATGGCTCCAGCAAAAATACGGCGAGTCGAAACTCTCTATTCTCTGGTAAAACATCGAGGCCCCCATGATTGACGCCCTGCTTCTACCCATCGCCCTGCTCTACTTTCTGGTTTCGGCCATACTTTTTACCTTTGGCCTCAACTTTCTCTATCTCACCTGGCGCGCCTGGCGGGAAGGTCGCCAGATGCAGCCCACGCCGCCACCGCTGGCCGAGTGGCCGCAGGTCACCGTGCAACTGCCCATCTACAACGAAATGTATGTGGCCAAACGAATCATCGCGGCGGCCGTCAAGCTGGATTATCCGGCCGACCGGCTGCAAATTCAGGTGACAGACGATTCCACCGACGAGACGCGGGAGATTGTACGCCGGGAAGTGGCCCGCTGGCAGGCGCAGGGCGTCAACATCAGCCATCTGCACCGCACAGACCGCAGCGGCTACAAGGCAGGCGCATTGCAAGCGGCCATGCCCCAGGCTACCGGCGAGTTCATCGCCATCTTTGACGCCGATTTCGTGCCGCCGTCTGACTTTTTGCGCCGCACGCTGCCCCATTTTCAGGATGAATACCAGCCGCCGTTGGGCGATTTGGCAAATCGCCCTACAGTTTCAAAGGAAAAGATCGCCTTTGTTCAGGCACGCTGGGGCCACCTGAACCGGGATTATTCCTGGCTGACTTACTTGCAATCGTTAGCCATTGACGGGCATTTTATGGTGGAACAATTTGCCCGCAGCCGGGCCGGGTTCTGGTTTAATTTTAACGGGACAGCCGGGGTGTGGCGGCGGGCGGCGATGGAAGATGCGGGCGGCTGGACGGCCGACACGTTAACCGAAGATTTGGATTTGTCGTATCGGGCATATTTGCGGGGCTGGCACGGCCGTTACCTGCGTGATCTGGTCGTGCCGGGCGAAATTCCCCCTAGCTTCAGCGGCTTTCGCAAACAACAGCACCGCTGGGCGCGGGGTAGCCTGGAATGCGCCCGCAAGCTGGCCCCCCAGGTATGGCGTGCCCCCATCCCCTTCCGCCAAAAATTTCAGGCCACTTTGCACCTCGCCGGCTACACTGTCCACCTGCTCCTGCTCCTCCTGACACTCATTTACCCACTGGTGGCTCTTTTCACCGCTCGCTACCCTCATTTGAGTACCTTATACGGCTTTGCTTACCTATTTGCCCTGACTTCCATTGCCCCTACCCTCTTCTTTGTGATGGGGCAACAACAGTTGGGGCGCTGGCGCTGGCGGCAATTACCTAAAATTCTAGCGATTTCTGTGGTAGGATCGGGACTGATGCTGAACACTGCGCGGGCAGCCTGGCAAATCTGGCGGCAGCCTGACGGCGTGTTTGAGCGCACTGCCAAATTTGGCCTGGAGGAAAAAGGGCAGGATTGGCAGCGACAAAAATACCAACTGCGCTTTGATCCGATTGTTTACCCGGAACTGGCCCTGGGCATGTACAGCTTGTGGACAGCATGGCTGGCCGTTAATCTGGAATCGTGGGGCATTGTCATGTACGCCCTCCTCTTTGGCGCCGGATTGATTTTTGCGGCGGCCATAACGATATGGCAAACGCTAAGCGTCTACCGCCGCCAAAAAGGGCAAACTGATGATTGGCGTTTAGAGATTGAGAGCCAATCTTTGTAGGGCGATTTTGTAAATCGCCCAGTGAACGATTTGCAAAATCATTCTACAAATTCGTATGGATAAAAAAGCGTTACTGGTCATGGCCAAACGGCCGTATCCCGGCCAAACCAAAACCCGCATGATCCCCGCCCTCACCCCCCAGGAAGCGGCCGACCTGTACGCCTGTTTCCTGCAAGATGTGCTGGCGCTGGTACGGAACCTTCCGGACATCACCCCTTTCATCGCCTACGCCCCGGCAGACGACGAAACGAGAAGCTACTTCCAAACGGCAACCCCGGATTTCACGCTGGTTCCCCAGATTGGCGCAGACTTGGGGACACGGCTGGATGGCGTGTTGACCCATTGCCTCCAAAATGGCTATACGCAAGTCGCCGCCATGAACAGTGACAGCCCCACCCTGCCCGCCGCGTATCTGGCGCAAGCCTTTGCCCAACTGGGCGATCCGGCCGTAGACGTAACGCTGGGGCCGTGTGAAGATGGCGGTTACTATCTGATTGGCTGGAAACGCGCCCATCCCCGCCTGGTGCGCGAAGTGCAAATGTCCACCAACCACGTCCTGCAAGACACCCTGGCAATCGCTCAGGCCGAAAACCTGCGCGTCGCCCTCCTCCCCCCGTGGTACGACGTAGACGAACTGGCGGAACTGCGCCGTCTGCAAGCGGAATTGCGGGAAAAGCCGGACAACGCACCGCACACGAGGCGGTTTTTTGAGATGAGATTGGCACAGGACAAGTTTGCAAACTTGTCCTACTCGCAACCATGAAAACGGCCATCATTATTCCCGCGCTCAACGAAGCAGGCAACATTGCCGAACTGGTCAGGCAAACGCTGGCCCAGCCGGTGGATTGGGTCATTGTGGTGGATAATGGCTCGACGGATGATACGGCCGTTCTGGCCAAAGCAGCCGGGGCAACAGTGGTCAGGGAAGCGCGGCGGGGGTATGGGTATGCGTGTGCGGCGGGTACGGCCGTGGCTCTCAACCTCAACACCGACATCCTGGTTTACATGGACGGTGATTTCAGCTCCCTACCCCAGGAAATGCCCCGCCTGCTGGCCCCCATCCAGGCAGATGAAGCCGATCTGGTCTTGGGGTCACGGGCGTTGGGGGAGATTGCTGCCGGGGCCATGCTGCCCCACCAAAAGTTCGGCAACTGGCTCTCTTCCCGGCTGATGAGCCGGCTTTACCACATCCGCGTCACCGATTTGGGGCCGTACCGGGCTATCCGTGCCGCTACCATGCACCAACTGGATATGCGGGAAATGACCTTTGGCTGGCCGACGGAGATGATGGTGAAAGTGGCGAAGGGAAACGGCCGTATCCGGGAAGTCCCCGTAAGCTGGCATGTGCGCCGCAGTGGCGAATCCAAAGTCAGCGGAACCTTGCGCGGTTCCATTCTGGCCGGATATTATATCCTCGGCGTCACCCTGAAATATGCCATCTGAACAGACTGACGCCGGAAACATTTGGGGATGTTTCATTTACTTGAAATGTTGAGTAGTGCCAGGCATGGGGCAAAACGCTCTAAGTTGGCCGGATCCGTCTGCCCCGTGCCTGGCACTGCCCGTTAAAGAGAAGGCAAAACCAACTGCTGATTGGCAGTGAAAAATTGGCGGTACGTCAGCCAGACCGCGGCCAAACCGGTAAAAGCCGCCGCGCCGATCAACATGTACATGACAATGATTTGCAACTGCACCGCCTCCAAGGGGGAAGCGCCGGCCAAAATCATACCGGTCATCGCGCCGGGTAGTTGGATCAGGCCCACTGTCTTGGTGCTGTCTACGATGGGGGTCATACCGGCGTGCAGGGCGGCGCGCAGGTAGGGATGGGAGGCTTGCCGCCCGGTGGCCCCTAAGGCCAGCGCTGCTTCTATTTCCGGGGCACGGCCGTTTACCTCATCCCGCACCCGCCCCATCACCAGCGAGCAGACATTCATGGAATTGCCAATCACCATCCCGGCAATGGGAATGATTTGCTGGGCCGAAAACTTAAAAACGCCCAACGCCACCAACAGCCCCAGGGTCAACGCCGCGCCAAAGCTGATGGACATCAAGGCCACCCGGCCCGAATGCGGCACCCCCCGACCCCGCTTCCCGGACGTGTACCCGGCAATCAAGGTCATCACCGTCAACAGGAACAGGATAGCGGGCGGGTTGTCAATGGCAAAAATCAGGGTCAGGGCATAGCCAATGGCAATGAGCTGGATGAAGGCCCGGACTGAGGCCGTTAAAATATCCTTTTCCAAATCCAGCTTTTGCCAGCGGGAAATGATCGCCGCCAAAAATACCAGGGCCAGGGCGGCTACAATGCGGGAAAGTTGATCGAGAGGGAAGTTTTCTAGCATGGGGACTCCTTTATGAACCATCTTCCCGGAAACTGCCTAACAGCCAATTTTTAGCTCAACAAGTTTCCGGGAAGATATTCTTTATTCAAGATGGCCGGCGGCAAATTCGGCCGTTTTGTGGTGGCTTTCTGGCCCAAGCAGGTGTTCGGGATCGCCTTCGTCAGCGATACGGCCGTCCAGGAGCAAATAAACCCGATCCGCCACCTCCAGCACCTCCTCCATGTAATGCGTCACCCAGATGACGGTCAGGCCCAATTCCTGACGCAGTTTCTCAATGGTTTCCCGCACATGGCGGCGAGCTGCCGGGTCCAGGGCGCTGGTTGGTTCATCCAGCAGGAGGGAGTCGGGATGGTTGGACAAAGTGCGGGCGATGGAAACGCGCTGCGCTTCCCCGCCGGAGAGTTCGCTGGTGAGTCGTTGGGCATAGTCGGGCGGCAGGTCAGCCAGGGTTAACAGTTCGATAATCTCGTCGGAGGTCAGGGTACGGCCGTCTAACTGCGGCCCGTAAGCGATATTATCGGCAACTGTACCAGGAAACAAGGCCGGCTTCTGGAATACCATCCCCACCCGGCGGCGCAAAGCCAAAACATCTATCGTAGTAATATCCTGGGCATTGAGGAATATCGTTTGCGGCGGCGGTTCGGTCAGCCGGTTCAAGCAGCGCAGCAGGCTACTTTTGCCGCTGCCGCTGGGGCCAAGCAAACAGACAATCTCCCCAACAGCCACCATCATATTGACATTGCGTAACACGGGACGGCCGTTACGCTCCAGCGATAAGTTTTGTACCTGAAAACGGGGAGTTGTCATTTACAGTCCTGAGCTTCGTGGAATTATAGTACCTTGTGACAATTCTGGTCTAATCAGCATCTTGTTCACCGCGCTAAAAATACCGCAGTTACGGCCGTTTGGCAATCCAATCAACAACTCCACAAATTCGCTGTCACAACCAAAAAAATAGGGATTAAACTTTCGTCTAATCCCCAATCACAAATCCTCAATCTTAGGCCAGCTTTTTGGCCCGCTTGGCTACCTTCTGCCTTTCCGAATGGCGCAGCTCCTTTTTACGAATGCGCAGCGACTGCGGCGTCACTTCCAGCAGTTCATCCTCATGTAGATACTCGACAGCCTGATCCAGCGACATCAAGCGAGCGGGTGGCAGAGCATCCACAATTGCCTTGGGCACAGCCCGGTGACCTGTCAGGTTTTTGGTGCGGCAAACGTTGATCACCAGTTCGTCATCCCGGATATGCTCGCCCACTACCTGCCCCGTATACACCTCATCCGTCGGCTCCACAAAAAAGATGCCGCGCGAAGTCAGGTGCGTCAGGGCATAGGCGCTCACCTTGCCCGTTTCCAGAGAGACCAGCGATCCCAGTTCATACGCTTCAATCGCCCCCTGATATGGTTCAAATTCATGGAAGAGGGTGTTGTAAATGCCCGTACCCCGCGTGGCTGTCAGGAAAGGCTGGCGAAAACCGAGGATGCCGCGGGTGGGTACCAGATATTCGGCGTACACCGTACCGTCATCCCCGTAATTCAGGTGGATGGCCCGGCCGCGCCGTTTGCCCAGCATCTCGGCCACCGGCCCCCAATAATCCTGATGTACTTCCAGGAAAACATGTTCAATCGGCTCCATCAACCCGTCCGGCCCTTCATGGAAAATCACTTCGGGACGGCTGACGGCAAATTCATAACCCTCGCGGCGCATCGTTTCAATGAGGATGGCCAGATGCAGTTCGCCGCGCCCGGAGACGATAAATT
>JAJRUC010000517.1 GCA_024278015.1 Chloroflexota bacterium | reverse complement strand
CGCAACAAGCGAATGTGAATGGCAATCGCCAGGGCATCGTCGTAGGTAATATCATCAACCAGACGATAAATGAGATGCGCCGGCAAAAACGGCTGCAATTTTTCAAAGATAGTTCTCTGATTAAGCGTTGTCATTTTTTAACCTGCTGCGCGGCTGGAAGGTATCGGGCGGGGCGTAGTTGTTAAAACAGTAATATAGAAATTATATTGAAAACGCAAAAAAGCACGAATACAAAGGCGGCAATTCTCATTTTGGCCTCCAGTATCGGTCAAACGTTGAATGACGGGTTTTATGCCCACTCGCTTGCGGGGACACAATGCATCGTGCCCCCGCAGTAAAATGCCTCTGCGGCAGAGGCGGCTCATAGCAGGGACGCGCTGCAACTTGCCCCTACAAAAGAACGCATTTAAACTATTATTTTTATACTTGACGAGACACCGGTTTCAGCTTTTGCAACAACAGCTTTTCCGGTCGGTCACGTCGCTTCCCTGTAACTTTCTGTTATTTTATGATGCTGTGGTGTTTAATTGATGGGCCTGTTCGCCCCGACGTGTGGGCGGGCTGCAAAATCATCTCCTTGTCCGGGTTGCGGATGGTGTCAAAACAAGCCGTTTCGCTATCGGCCAGAACGCGCACGCTGTTTGTGCCGGGCAAACTGACATACACCCGGCTGATAACGGTGTTGACCACGATGCCGGCGGTACTCAGGCCGTCGCCGACGGGGTCGCTGTAATTATTGGGGATGGGTTTGTGGAAACCATCGTTATAGCCTTTGGGAATGAACAGCACCTGGGTGGGATTTGTACCCGGCCCCACGTAATCGCCGCTGGAGGTTGTGGTCCACAGGTGTCCGCCCTGCGCCGTGCCCAGGGTCATATTCAGGGCCAGACCGCGCAGCGGCACCGGCGTGCCGTCCTGCCGGAAAATTTTTGCGGCCCCCACCACCGTGTTCGACACTGAATAAATGACCACAATATCATGGCTTTCGACGGTGGTGACGTAGACATAATTGTTGAGGGGGTCAACCGCAATGCCAAACGGCTGGTTGTGCGTATCCAGCGGAATGGGCGCTTGCAACGTGCCGGTTTGGTTCAACACGCTCACGTTGTTAGAGAGGAAATTCGCCACATAAACCACGCCCGTTGTCGGGTGAACAGCCATATTCACCGGCCTGTCGCCCACGGGAATGGTGGCGATGACAGTACCCGTGTTGGGGTTAATCACCGAAACGGTATCATCGGCCTGATTGGCAACATAGATGTTGTGGTCAACCGGGTTGAAGACAATGGCCCACGGTTCGCCGCCCACAAAAACCGGGCTGCCCACGACAAACGTTTGGGCATTGATGGGCGTAACCCAGTAAATATTGCCGGTGCCGCCGCTGCCCCAATTCGTCACCCAGATTGTGTCGGTGGCGGAATCGTAGGCGATGCCGTTGGGTACAGAAATAGCCGGACTGCCGCCAATGGTGCGGATGACCTGATTGCTGTGTCCATCAATGATTGAAACGCTGCTCCCTCCGCGATTGGCCGCGTAAACCCGCGTCCGGCCTTCGTCCACGGCCAGGCCGCGCGGCCCGGAGCCAACCGGAATATCGACCAGTTGCGTTGGGGCGCAGGGAATGTTGGGCAAGGGCGTAGTCGGCGGCCCGGCGTTTTTCATGATGATGGGCAGATATACAAGGGTGGTAGGGTCGAAGGTGGTATCCTGGGAAGCAATGTTCCACGCGCCGCCGGTCTGGCTTTTGATGGCGACGGTGTTGGAAAAAGTGGTGAATTGCGTGATGCCCGATTGCAGGGTAACGCGCAGCAGAAAGGTCAGTTGGGTATTCGCCGGCACGGTGCCGGTCCAGGCCCACCACGGGGGAGGCAAGGTCACGCTCCCCCCAAACGAGCCGCTTCCGCCGGGGAAGTAGATGGTTCCGGGCAAGCCGGGGAAATACACCGTGCCCGATATGCCGGAGGGCACATACAGCACGCTGTCGCCGACCACAGCGGGCATAGTGTCTGTTATGCGTACAGTTTCAGACAAACTGCCGCTGTTGCTAATGACGATGGTATAGGTCAGCGCATCGCCGCGTTTGATATAGGTTTTGTTGACCGTTTTTGTCGAGCCGCCAAAACCTGCCGGGGCGCGGCTGTCCGCTCCGACGGGCATCTGCTGTTGAGGTACGGCGCTGTTTGAAAACGTCGTTGCGCCCAGCATCGCCGGCAAGCCAAGCATCACACTGATAATCAAGGCCCATTTCCTTGCGAATTTCATCATCCACCTCCAGTTGAAACAGGTTTCCGGTTTGGCGTTGCCTGTTTCCGGTTAATTTGTTTCTTTTTCCGAGAGAATCACGGTCAGTATTATCTTACCATACTTTTGGGGGTAGATGTAGGGGGAAATTAGCGTGAATTTCATTCGCGGGGAGTGTGACCATCAATAAACAAGGGCAGGCCATATTTTTGATATGACCTGCCCGGCGAGCCTCAGCGAGCTTCTTATGAAAAATGACGGCGGCGGCTATACGATAAATTTGCCGTTTTTATAAAAGAGAACGCCATCCACCCATATTTCTCCGCCGGCGCGCATATCGCAAATCATATCCCAATGGATAGCCGATTGGTTGACGCTGCCGGTTTGCACGTAACCCTGTCCCAGGGCCAGATGGACGGTTCCCCCAATTTTTTCATCGAACAAAATTGAGCCGGTAAAGCGTTGAATATCTTCGTTGGTGCCGATGGCAAACTCGCCCAGCCGCCGGGCGCCGGGGTCTGTGTCCAGTTTACCGAGCAGCCAGGCTTCGTTTTTTTCGGCGGTGGCTTGGGTAACCAGGCCGTTTTCAAAGGTTAAGGCCACGCCCAAAACCTGATTACCGGCGTAATAGGCCGGATAGGTAAATTTTACCCGGCCGTTGACGCTGTCTTCCACCGGGCCGGTGAAGATTTCGCCGCTGGGGAAGTTGGATGTGCCGCCGGAGTTGATGAACTTCCGGCCCTCAATCGACATTTCCAGGTCAATATCTTTGCTCCGCACCTGCACATGTTTTTTGCCCTGCAAATAGTCAACCAGATGCTGCTGGCCGGCAGCCAGCTCTCGCCAGGCGGCGGCGGGGTCATCGGCATCCAGTTTGCAGGCCGAAAAGACAAAATCCTCGTATTGTTGCAGCGACATCCCGGCCGCCTGGGCGTACCCCTGCGTGGGGAACAGGGTGCTGCATCGCCGCAACGCGCCGGCCCCTTCCCGTTGCATCTGAATTTTGATGACGGCGCTGTGGCCCAGGGTGCGCGGCCGCTGCAAATCCGGCGAGTAGTCCGACAAGGCGCGCGGGTTCTCCGAGGCATCGATGCGGATGACGACATCGCTGGTTTGGTACATCAGTTCCAGCATCGGATTGACCGCGCTCAACACATCGTCTGCCGAGGTGGCCTGCAAGGCCAGGCTGTCTTCATCGCGCAGGTGAATATACGGAAAGGCATACGCCCCGGCCCGCAGCGCTTCCTGATACAGGGCCTGCACCAGTGGTTCGGCGGCGGGGCTGGTGGCCCGAATCAAGACCCGTTCACCGGGCTTTACGTTGGTTGAGTAGGTGATGATGGTATGAGCCATCTTTTGTACGCGAGCATCCATCATAACTGATTGTCCTTTTCGTTTGGTTTGTCTCATAAATTATGGCGTTTAACCAATAATCATCCAACTTGCGGCAGGGAAAAATAAAAGACGCTCCCCTGCCCCACCGCGCTTTCAAGGCCCAGGGTACCGCCCAGTTTTTCGATGATGCGGCGCACAATCGAAAGCCCCAGGCCGTAGCCCTCTACCCGAAGTTCCGTCAGGCGAGAGAAGGGCACAAACAAGCGGTGGTGGTCTGCCGCCGGAATGCCGTTGCCGTTGTCTTTCATCCAGAATTTTACCGACCCGTCTTCCTGGGGGGTGGCGCCCGCCTGAATTTCCGGCGGGCTGCCCCCGTATTTAATGGCGTTGCTCAGGTAATTTACCCAAACTTCTTCCAGCCAGGGGCCGTAGCCCCACACCGGCGGCCAGATTTTGGGGGTGGTGATGTGGGCGTTGTACT
>JAJRUC010000516.1 GCA_024278015.1 Chloroflexota bacterium | reverse complement strand
GGTAAATCACGGTGTTTTACCCCCTCCCCGCTTCGCGTCCCCCGCTGTCGGGGGAGGAGCTAATTCCCCCCGCTTGAGGGCGCGAAGCGGTTTCTTCATCAGGGACTGAGGGGGGTAAAATGTTGCAACGGCGTAAGTCCTATAAATATAACAGCCCCGAATCCCTGTTTCGGAGATAGAACAGTTTCCCTGAAATTGCACAGGAAATCGGTACTGTGATACAATGCAGACCTGACAAGGAGAGAAACCGATGCAAACAAAACCGATTGTCCGCGTGCGGCTGGCCCACCTGCCCACGCCGTTGGAAGCTATGCCCCGGCTTTCGGCTGCTTTGGGCGGCCCGGAGTTGTGGATTAAACGAGACGACCAAACCGGCCTGGCCGGTGGGGGCAACAAAACCCGCAAACTGGAATATTTACTGGGCGCGGCCCAGGCCGAAGGCGCCCAAACACTCATCACCGGCGGCGCGCCGCAATCGAACCACTGCCGGCAGACGGCGGCAGCCGCCGCCCGCACCGGCCTGCGTTGCGTGCTGGTTTTGGCCGGGAACCCCGTCGAACCGACCGGCAATATTCTGCTTGACCGCCTGCTGGGGGCCGAAATTGTGTGGACCGGCGATGCCAATCGAGACGAGACAATGCAGCGCGTGTTTGAACGCGAACAGGCCGCCGGGCGCAAGCCGTACCTCATCCCCTACGGGGGCAGCAGCCCGGTGGGGGCCGGCGCCTACGCCGCTGCCGTCGAAGAGTTGGCCGGGCAGTTGGTGGCCCGCAATCTGCCCCCCTTTAACCGGATCATCTTTGCCTCCAGTTCCGGCGGCACGCACAGCGGGCTGGCTGTAGGCATACGCGCCCTGAACATGCCCACCCAGGTACTGGGCATCAGCATCGACAAGCCGGAGGTAACGCTGACCGACGACATTGTGCTGCAACTGGCCCGCCAAACCGCCCGCCGGCTGGGGCATTCGCTGCACTTTGCTACGGTCGATATTCATGCCGACGCCAATTATCTGGGGGGCGGCTACGGGGTAATGGGCCAACCGGAAAAAGAGGCCATCCATCTGTTTGCCCGCCACGAAGGTATTTTGCTTGACCCCGTTTACACCGGACGGGCCGCCGCCGGCCTGATTGACCTGATTCGACGGGGCGTTATTGCCGCAAACGAGCGTATTTTATTTTGGCACACGGGCGGTATGCCGGCTCTTTTTGCGCCGCAATACACTGCCGCCTTAATGGCCTGACCGGCCGCTCATCGCCATAAATGGCGCAACCTGAAACATGCTTTCATCAAACAGAACACAATATGTAGTTTTTGTGCAAAAATGCGCACCCTATCTACTGTTTGGCAATTATAAAATCACTTTATGCAAAAATTATCAACCAACTCCCCGGCGCTCATCTTCGGCCTGATATTAATAGACAGCCTGCACTTTATCTTCGCCCGGCTGATGCTCCCCTACTTGCCCCCGGTTATGACGGCCTTTCTGGCCCTGACCGTTGCGGCCATCGAAATGGGCATCGTCGTGCAAGTTAAAAAAGGTATCTCGCCGGCCTTCTTCAAACGGCACTGGAAATTCTTCGTCGCCATCGGTGCATTGGTAGCCGTTGCTTCCAATTTAAGTTATATGGCCGTTGTGTTTGTAGAGCCGGGGACGGCGGCCCTGCTGGGACAAACAACCGTCCTTTTCGGGGTGTTGCTGGGGCTGCTCTGGCTAAAAGAGAAACTAACGCTGTTGCAACTGGGGGGCAGCGCTGTCGCGTTGGCGGGCGTGGCGGCCATCAGTTTTCAGCCGGGAGACTATTTTCGGGTGGGGTCGCTGGTGGTGCTGGCGGCTTCGTTCATCTACGCCATTCACGCCGCCGTGGTCAAACGCTATCGCATCGATATGGATTTCTACGAGTTCTTCCTCTTTCGCGCGGCCCTGACGGCGCTGTTTTTGTTTTTTCTGGCCGTGGGCCAAAATAAACTGGTGATGCCCACCCCGCAAGGGCTGTTATGGGTCACGATGGTCGGCACGATAGAAATTTTTTTGGGGCGCAGCCTGTACTACGTGGTTTTGAATCGGGTAAAAATGAGCATGCACGCCATTTTGTTGACGCTCAGCCCGATGATGACCATGATTTGGGCGTTGCTGCTCTTTGGCAGCGCCCCCACCCGCACCGAAATCATCGGCGGGGCGGCGGTGATAGCCGGCATCACGCTGGTGGCGGTCAAACGATTGCGCCCGCTCAAACCCGAACCGGCAGGCAGCATCAAATAATAGCCGAAGCCTGAACCCGAAACTCAAAACCGGAAACCCAACCCAAAGGAGCAATTATGTTTACTTACAAAGCCACTGTCGTAAAAATTGTTGATGGAGATACCATTTATGTCGATGTTGATTTGGGGTTTTATTTGCGCCAAACCATGAAACTGCGTTTTAAGGGCATCAACACCCCCGAAACCAGAGGCGCATCCCGACCGGAGGGGCTAAAATCGAAGGCCTATGTCATCGACCGGCTCAGCCACTGCCCGGCCATCGTCATCAAAACCGATAAAATCGGCAAATACGGCCGCTACATTGCCGATATTTGGTATTTGCCCGGCAGCGATGACCCGGACAAAATTTTGAGCAAAGGCGCGTTGCTCAATCAGGAATTGCTGAATAAAGGGCTGGCAGCGCCGATTAGTTATTAAACTGGGTGTCAGCGGCGTAAATTTGGCGCAAATTACGGAGATGTCCGCCAAATGGCTGCTCAATCTGTCCTGTTTGGGGCGATATGGCTGTTTTAATCATAACGGCGTTCACCCACAATAGCATGGGTAATCTGCATCGCCACGTTTTGGAGGTATCGAATGAAATCGCCCGACCTTTATTTGAAACGCTTGCATAGCCTGATGACCAATTACGGATTGTACGCCGTAGGCCTGGCGACTATGCTGGCTTTCGGCCTGCTGGCCGGACGAATTTATCGCAGCCACAGTTTGATGTACGTTTTTCTGGTCTGGAATTTGTTTTTGGCCTGGATACCGTATCTCATCAGTTTGTGGGCGACGCGCCGGCACCACCTGGCCCCCAACCGCTGGTGGGGGCTTTTGGCGTCGGGCACGCTCTGGCTGGCCTTCTTCCCCAATGCGCCCTACATTTTAACCGACTTTCTGCATTTGAGCGAGCGTCCCCCCGTGCCGCTGTGGTACGACATCGGCTTGCTGGCGGCCTTTGCCTGGGCCGGGCTGTACCTGGCGTTGTATTCGCTGCGGCACATGCAACGGCTTATCCAAATCTATCTGGGTACGATGGTCAGTTGGGGCTTTACGCTGGGCGTGCTGGCCCTGAGCGGCCTGGGCATGTACATGGGCCGCTTTTTGCGCTGGAATAGTTGGGACATTGTGCTGCACCCCCGGGCTGTACTGGCCGATGTGGCTGTCCGGCTCATCAATCCGCTGGCGTATCCCCGCACCATCGGCGTAACGGTTGTTTTTGCCGCGTTTTTATTTGTCTGTTATGTAACGCTGTTGCCCGCTATTCAGCGGCCTAGCGAGGCGCCATTCGGATGGCCCCGTCCAGGCGAATAATCTCGCCGTTGAGCATAACGTTTTCTACGATGTGCCGCACCAGGGCCGCGTATTCTGCCGGATTGCCCAGCCGCGACGGGAACGGAACCTGTTGCCCCAGCGAAATCCGGGCCGGTTCCGGCAGGCCGGCCAGCATGGGCGTATCGAAAATACCGGGGGCAATGGTCATCACCCGAATACCGTAGCGGGCCAGTTCGCGGGCCAGGGGCAAGGTCATGCCCACCACCCCCCCTTTGAGGCGGCATAGGCGGCCTGCCCAATCTGCCCATCAAAAGCGGCCACCGAGGCCGTGTTGACAATCACGCCCCGCTCGCCGTCTTCGGTGGGCTGATTATTCGCCATCTCCGCCGCCGCCAGCCGAATAACGTTGAACGTTCCCCCCAAATTGACGGCCAGCACTTTGGAGAACCGGGCCAGATTATGCGGGCCGGTTTTGCCCAGCACCTTCTCTGCAATGGCAATGCCCGCGCAGTTGATGGCCCCGTGCAGCCCCCCAAAGGTTTCTACCGCCGCCTGCACCGCCGCCTGCACGCTCGCTTCGTCGGTTACGTCGGTGCGCGCAAAGCAGGCCCTGTCTCCAAGTTCCGCCGCCGTCTTTTGGCCTGTTTCGGCCACAATATCGGCCAGAACCACCTTCGCCCCGGCTTCAACCAGCCCTTTGGCCGTGGCCGCTCCCAGCCCGGAGCCGCCGCCGCTAATTAAAAAGGTTCGCCCTTCAATCTTCATTGATTTCCTCCCTGAAAATAGTTCCGGGTTTCCGGTTTGTATGTGATGAGTATAATGCAATTTCCGGCGGCTGTAAATTCGCCGGGAGAAAATTTTTCAAATTGCCGTTATCCGTTACAATGATACAAACACAGTCGAAACCAACGCTTTAAGGAGTACCATCACTATGAAAAAACGGGTTTTTTCCGGCATTCAGCCGACCGGCAACATTCATATCGGCAATTATTTGGGGGCCATCAAACAGTGGGTGGCTTCGCAAACCGAATACGACAACATTTTCTGCATTGTTGACCTGCACGCCATCACCGTAGCCCAGGACCCGCAACAGCTTCGGGCGGGCATTCGCAAACTGGCGGGGCTGCTGTTTGCCGCCGGCATCAACCTCAACCAGTCGGCGCTGTTTGTGCAGTCTCACATAGCCGCCCATTCTGAACTGGCCTGGATTTTGAACTGCGTCACGCCGATGGGCTGGCTGGAGCGCATGACGCAATTCAAGGAGAAAGCAGGCCAGGACCGGGAGCGGGCTTCGGTGGGGCTGTTTGATTATCCGGCCCTGATGGCCGCCGATATTTTGCTGTACGACACCCATCTGGTGCCGGTGGGCGACGACCAGAAGCAACATCTGGAACTGACCCGCGATGTGGCCCAGCGTTTTAACCGGCAATACGGCGACACCTTTGTGGTGCCGAAACCCATCATCCCCAAAATTGCCGCGCGGGTGATGGGCCTGGACGACCCCGCCAAAAAAATGAGCAAAAGCGAGGCGGGCAAATTCCACGCCGTCTATCTGCTGGATGAGCCGGGCGTAATTTTGAAAAAAGTGAAGCGGGCCGCCACAGATTCGCTGCGGGATATTCGCTTTGATGAATCGCGGCCCGGCGTGTTCAATTTGCTGTCGATTTATCAGGCCTTCACCGGCGAATCACAGGCTGCCATCGAAGCGAAATTTGCGGGCAAGGGCTACGGCGATTTGAAGAAAGAGCTGGCGGAAGTCATCATCGAAGGGTTGCGCCCCATTCAGGAACGATACGCCCAATTTGCCGCCGACCCGGCCCAACTGGACGCGCTGCTGGCCCAAAGCGCCGCCAAAATTCGGCCCCTTGCCGCCGATGTCTTGCAACGGGTGCAAACCCGGCTGGGATTGGGCTAATGGCGCAATATTTCGGCGGCACGTGGCAGGGCGAGCCTTTTCAGATTTTCGGCACGCCGCATTTGGTTGCCATCGGCATGCTGGTGGCGCTGAATCTGGCGCTGGTCGGATGGCGTCGCCGTTTTTCGCCGCGCGGGCGGGTAATCATCCGCTACGGGCTGGCGGCAATTTTGCTGGTAGATGAGCTGGGCTGGCATTTGTGGAATATCGCCACCGACCGGTGGACGATTCAAACCATGCTCCCGCTCCATTTGTGCAGCGCGCTGGTATTTATTGCCGCCATCATGCTCATCACCAAAAATCACACCCTGTTTGAATTTGTCTATTTTCTGGGCATTGGCGGGGCGCTGCAAGCCT
>JAJRUC010000515.1 GCA_024278015.1 Chloroflexota bacterium | reverse complement strand
TTTGTCAACAAGAGTATCTGTTCTCCCCCCTTTCATCCCCCCTCAAAAGGGGGGAGACATTCCCTCTCCCGCTTGCGGGGGCGGAACAGGGAGGGGGTAAAAATATTTGTCAACAAAAGTATCTGTTCACCCCCCCCTTTCATCCCCCCTCAAAAGGGGGGAGACATTCCCTCTCCCGCTTGCGGGGGGGGCAGGGAGGGGGTAACTGGAAGTTGGTAGCTGAAAACCACATTCCGAAAAGGAACACTCTATGTCAGATTTCATCACCATCCTCAGCCAAATCATCGAAGACCGCAAACAAAACCCCAAGCCGGATTCATATACCAATTACCTGCTCGACAATCCCCAAAAAGCGGCGCAAAAGGTGGGGGAGGAAGCCACGGAAGTGATCATCGCCGCGCTGGCGCAAAGTGATGACCGGCTATTGGATGAAACCGCCGATTTGGTGTATCATACTCTGGTACTATTAAGTGTCAGAAATATCACTTGGGGACAGGTTTTGGCCCGCCTCGAAGCCCGGCACAAACCGGACGGGCAGGATTAATCCGACAAATTCTCACAGGTTCGCCTTTATGCTTACAATCCGGAACGAAATTACCCACCTGCATAAACTTCTGAAACAGCATATGACCAACGTTCATTACCTGGAAGAACGGGCCGCCGGTTTCGGGGCGATGAATGTCCCTTTGGACTTGCAAAACCAGCTTCAGGCAGAACGGGAAGCCGTTAACATGCTGCAAGAAGCCCTGTCGGAATTAAAAAAGAAACATCCCACCGCCTTCAGGGGGGCGGGCCGGCGACTGGTTCCCTTTGCCGAAACCGAATCGTTGCCCGGCGTGCTGGTTATTGAAAGCGACCCGCACTGGCGCGATATTTACATCGAGGTCATCACCGCCTTTGTCCACAAAGCCGCCTCGCTGCACCCCCGGGAACTCATTGAACACCCCACCGCCTTTTCACCGGCCAATTACCGGATAGCCATCATCGGTATTCCCTCTTTGCAGCTTGTGGCCGCGCCCCAGGCCCTTGAGACATGGAGCCGGCAAGTGGGCCGTATCGGCGAAGCGATGCCGGTTATTCTGTTGACCACCAAAGAAACCACCGACCTGTCGCTGGTAACTCGCCACGCCCTGCGCCAACATCACACCGACAGCATCGCCACTATTCCCAAAGAAACCTTCAATTACGGCTGGTTCATCAAAATGGTCAAGAAAGCGTTGACCTTAAAAAATTCATATCCGTAAACCCGAACCGCACATGACAAACAAAATTCGATACACGCTTCTTTCTGTTTCAGATAAAACCGGATTGCCCGACCTGGCCCGCGCCCTGCACAGCCTCGGCTTCCAATTGATTGCCAGCGGCGGCACGGCCCGGGCCATTGAAGCGGCCGGCGTCCCCGTCAGCGATGTGGCCGACGTGACCGGCTCGCCGGAGATGCTGGGCGGGCGGGTCAAAACCCTGCACCCGGCCGTTCATGGCGGCATTTTGGCCCGCAATACGCCCGCCGATTTGGCCGACCTGGCCGGGCAGGGGTACCGGCCCATCAGTCTGGTGGTGTGCAACCTGTACCCCTTCCGGCAAACCATTGCCCGCCCCGATGTGACCCTGGCCGAAGCCATCGAGCAAATCGACATTGGGGGGGTGGCCTTGCTGCGGGCCGCCGCCAAAAATCACCGGCGCGTGACCGTTTTGTGCCGGCCGGCAGATTACCCCGCCGCGCTGGCCGAGCTTCAGGCCGAAGGCGACACCTCGCTCGGCACCCGCCAAACGCTGGCCCTGAAGGCTTTTCAGCACACCGCCGCCTACGACCGGACCATTGCCGATTACCTGAGCGGCCAATTTGAACAAACCCGCAGTTGTCTCAGCTTGCGTTACGGGGCCAATCCCCATCAAAAACCGGCCCGGCTTTACGCCCCGTCCGGCGAACTGCCGTTGACCGTGCTGAACGGCGCGCCGGGCTACATTAATTTGCTTGATGCCCTGAACGGCTGGCCGCTGGTTAAGGAGTTGAAAGAGGCCCTGGGCCTGCCCGCCGCTGCCTCTTTCAAACACGTCAGCCCGGCGGGGGCCGCCGTGGCCGTGCCCCTTTCGGCGGCGATGGCCCAGGCTTACTTTGTGGACGATATGGAACTCAGCCCCCTGGCTACGGCCTACGCCCGCGCGCGCGGGGCAGACCGTATGTCGTCGTTTGGCGATTGGGTGGCCCTGAGCGACCCCGTCGACGCGCCCACCGCCCGCCTGATTGCCCGCGAAGTGTCCGACGGCGTCATTGCGCCCGCCTATCAGCCGGAAGCCCTGGAAATTTTGCGGCAGAAAAAGAGGGGGCGATACACCATTTTGCAAATTGACCCCGCCTGTCAGCCCCCGGAAATGGAAACCCGGCAACTTTTCGGCCTGATACTGGAGCAGCCCCGCAACAAGGCCCGCATCACCCCCCGCCTTTTGCAAAATATCGTCTCCAAAAACCAATCGCTGCCCCAAAACGCCATGCGCGATTTAATCGTCGCCACCATCGCCCTGAAGTACACCCAATCCAATTCGGTGTGCTACGCCCTGGAAGGGCAGGTCATCGGCCTGGGCGCGGGCCAGCAATCCCGCATCCACTGCACCCGCCTGGCCGGAGACAAAGCCGACCACTGGTGGCTGCGGCAGCATCCGCAAACGCTGGCCCTGCCCTTCAAAACCGACGCGAGTCGCGTGCAAAAGACCAACGCCATCGAACTGTACCTGTCCGGCGATATGACCGGCGCCGAACGCGATGCCTGGCTGAGCAACTTCAGCCAGCCGCCCGCCCCCCTCACCCCGGCCCAAAAAGAGGCGTGGCCGGCCCGGCTGGACGGCG
>JAJRUC010000514.1 GCA_024278015.1 Chloroflexota bacterium | reverse complement strand
GGGGAGGGGGTAAAAAGCGCGAATCCGGTTGTTTTCAACCTCAACTGGCCTGACCATCACCCGGCGTAATTAATTTACGGATAGACACTTAATCTGCAATGATGATAATGTCTCTGTCGATGACATTCGGGAAGTAGGTGAAGGCCACATCAAAATCAGCCTGCTCGCCGGGGTTGAGGGTGGCGGGCGCGGGATAGGCGAAATCAGCATTGACAATAGCGCCGCCCCGGCCATATAACGTGGCAATTACCTTTACCCGCGATACCTGCACCGCGCCCATATTTTTGATAACGCCGCTCACGTGATAAAAGCCGATGTTGTCTTCGTAGGCTTTGGTGGAAACAAGCGCAATTTGGGGAGATAATTTGCGGGGTACGGATTGGCCCACCGCCCGCACGCTGTAATTGGTCATATTCGCTTGATACGGCACGCTGATGCGGAAGGGCGCGCGCCGGCCCGGCGACAGGCTGCGCACCATTGTTTCGCCCCGCACTTCGGAAACAGACGCGCCGGAAGCGTCGTAAAAATTAACCCCCACCGATACGTTACCCACATCCAGGTTGGAATCATTCCGCACTTCGCCCACAATGTTGAAGGTATTGACTTCATCAACATAGCCGGCATCGCTCATCAGCCCCAGCAGCACGGCATTAACGGGCAAGGCGGTGGGGGCGGGGATGACGGTTACATTTGAAGGCAGGGTTTCGGCCTGATTGGCCGGGCTGGAGGCGACCTCGGCCTGAGGGGTGTGGGCCGGTAAAGACACCGTCGAACCGGCAGCCAGGGTGCGGCCTGTCCCGGCCTCTACCTTGTAGGCGTAGGCCGTTTCCGGCTGAAGCAGGGCATCGACAAATGTGGTGGCGCGGGTGCTGCCCTGATAAATATACACGCCGTAGCCGGTGCCCATATCGCTGTAAATGCGATACGGCTCGTCCGGCTGCCCGACGGCGGGCGGCCAACCAAGGGCCAAACCGCCGTCGGGCAGCGGGCTAAATTGCAAATCTTCTGTTTGATGGACATTCTTCGGCGCCGGTTCGTCAACTGCTGTGGCGGGAGTGGGCGATGCTGTGGCTGTGGCGGTGCGGGTGGGCGGCAGAGTGGGTGTGGCCGATGGTCGCGGCGACGGGGTGGCGGTGGGAATGTGGGTAGCTGTGGCTGTGGCGGTGCGGGTGGGCGGCAGAGTGGGTGTGGCGGTGCGGGTGTCGGTTGGCGTTGGCCGGAGCGTGGCGGTTGCGCCCGCCGCCGAATCCACAGCCAGGCTATCGCCGGCAGTTGCGTTTGCGGTGGGGGTTGATGCCGGCGGCCGGGGGGTGGGCGTGTTCGATGCGGTGGGGGTGGGTCGCGTAGTGGGCGTAACTGTCGGGGGCAGGGCGGTTGCCGCCGGCGCAACTTCAAAAGAACCGGACATCACAGCAGGCGTGGCCGAATCCGTCCAACGGACCGGAGCCGCCGGTTCAACCTTGGCCAAAGCCACTGGCGAGCCGTCAGGCTGCCGGTTCAGGCCAAACAGGGAAGGGTCTTGCCAAATTAACACCAGCAGCGTGGCAATAATGATATTCAAAACCGCCAGATAACCGATGAGCGTGGCCCACTGCCAGGTTTGCAATTTCGGCTTCTTCACTCTGCGCTACCTTTATCATCTAACTTTGGTAAAGACCACTTCAAACGAATAATGATACAACGAATTCGCCACCGGATTGCCGTTATCGGGGCAAAGCTCATCTTGCGGAATATTGGGAGAGATTGGGCCCAGCACATCACTGGAAGCGCCGACCATTTCCACAAAATAGGTGCCTTTGTACATGGCAAAATCGGTCAGGCCGGCATCTTCGATTTTTGTGCCGGTTTGTAACATCGTCTCCCCGCCGTCCCACATCACCTTAACCTGTTTTTCCGGCAAACCGTTGCCGTTTTGGTCCTGAACGTGAACAAAGATATGATGCTTGCCCTGGTTTTCGCAGGGGGTCAATTGCCGCACCGTCCCCAGATAATCGACGGCCGGGGTGGGCGTAAACGTGGCTGTGGGCGGAACGGCGGCGCGTTGTACAACGGGAACCGGCGGAAGGGTGGGCGGGGGCGGAGGGGTGGCGGTTGGCGTATCGGTGGGTGGGGGGGTGGGGGTGATGGTCGGAGTCCAGGTTGGCACGCGGGTATTGGTGGGGGTCGGTTGGGGGGTAAGGGCCACCAACGGCAGCGATGTGCCGGCGAATCTATCCGGGGTAAAGGTGGGGTACGGGGTTCGGGTAAAGGCGGCCTGGGCCAGCACCACCTGCTTAAAGGGCGCTTGCTGCGGAGCTATATCAGTAGCAATCAGCCAGATAAAGCCGCCAACAACAACCATATTGAGCAGAACCAGCAAGCTGATTAAAGTTAGCCACTGTTGAGTGGTCATTCCGGCAATATCGCGGAGTAATCGTTTCAATTTTCGGCCCACTCCTTGCGTTAAACAGGGGGAACGGCTCAATAAGGTCAATGGCAGAAAACGGGTTGTTAGCGCCCTTTTTATACGATTGCAAATCACATAAAAATGACCCCGTTTTCTGCCATCTACCGTTGCATCTGCCGGATGGGCGCTGCGAAGCCGGGGATGAATGTCCATGCAGATAGTGAAACATGTCACCCGGAAGTGAAGGCATCGCTGTAATTTACGTATTTCCCGGCTGACGTATTAAATTATATCACGAACGCATCGTTATGGCAAGTAGTTATGTTCAGGGACAGCGAGGCTCATTTTAAACGGCGCGACAACAATTTCTCCGGCAGGGGCAGGTTATTGACCTGTTCCGGCAAGCCGATAACCGTTGACCCCCAAGCCCGGTTGAAAAACGGGAGGGGCGCGATATACAGTACCAGGTTCTTGTATTTTCTTCAACAAAAAACGAAATCAACCTCTTGGGGCAAACGCATACTGGTATCTTGTCACACGTCAAATGATGGGTAGAGCCGTCTCAATTTGATACGTGCATCTTGAGTTGTAAATTGCCAATTGACAGTTGCCGCCTGTTGATTTCGTTCCTTTTCCCAGGCATCCACCTCGCTGACAAGAACCGCTTTGTCGGGAATACGACGGTCTAGACATTGGGAGTTAAGTACATTCAATTCAATTTCAGCCATGTTGAGCCAACTACCGTGTTTGGGTGTATAAACAAATTCAATCCGTCGGGCAATACGGTGTGCTTCTTCCGGCGTAAAGGCTTCATATAAAGAAGAAAGCGTATGAGTATTCAAATTGTCCGGCATAATCCGAATCTTGTCTGCGTCGGGGTAAACTTCATCGGCAAGCCACTTCATACAATAAGCAAAGTCTGCTTTTGTGCGATGGTCGGTGACTTCGGCGTGACGCCACGCTCTCAACGGTTCGAAAAACATAAAAATGTTACACGTGCCATGTCGTTCATATTCATAATCGTATCGCTGTGGCTGTCCCGGTTGCATCGGCACCGGGATACGGGTTTCACCAATCAGTTGTTTTGTGCCTTCATCAAAGCATACCACCGGTCACACAGGGTCATACGGCTCGTGATACACATTGACAGACAAATTCAGCATTTGCCGCCGGCGGAATCACCCACGGCCTGTTTTGCCACGGCTTGAGGTTGTTTTTTTTAACACGCGGCGCACCGTTTCATACGACCCGCGCGCCACATCAACCTGTTCCAACTTAACAAGCCGATCAGCCGGCAAACGCAAGGCCCAGCGACTGTGTTCTTTCGGAGGCGCGCGGTATGCCAAAGTTATCAAATGCGCTTCAGTGGCACCATCCAGTTTACGCTCATACCGCCGGGTGCTTTTCTTGCGATTTAATGCTGCATCCAGACCCTCTGCAATATATTTTTTGCGGATTCGCTCTACGGTGGCCTGCCCCACGTCAAGAGCTACGCTGATTTCTTTATCCAGCCACCTTTCATCCGCTTTGAGTAAAATACGGGCTCTCGTCAATTTACGAGCTGACTCAACTCCTGTTGAAACAAGATTTCTTAAATGGTCTCGCTCAGCTACAGACAAGTTGACATCGTATATCCTGGTCATTGCTCACTTCCTCCAACAATTTTCCGTGAGCATACTCGATATCTTTTCATCCATCAAATTAGCCGTGACAAAACACTAGTCATCAGGAATTAACATGTGATGAATGTTTTGCTTTGCTGGAATATCTACAGGACTGACGCAGTTGCGGTAAATCACGGTGTTTTACCCCCTCCCCGCTTCGCGTCCCCCGCTGTCGGGGGAGGAGCTAATTCCCCCCGCTTGAGGGCGCGAAGCGGTTTCTTCATCAGGGACTGAGGGGGGTAAAAT
>JAJRUC010000513.1 GCA_024278015.1 Chloroflexota bacterium | reverse complement strand
GAAAGCACCCTGTTGGAGCGGTGGTTTCCGCGCAACCGCATCGCCCGCCGCTACCGTTTTGAGGATACCCCGCCCGCCCGCGCCATGCCGGTGGATTGGCTGGTGGGCGCGGCGCTCTTTTTTCGGCGGGAAATTTGGGCGCAGGTTGGCGGGCTGGATGAATCGTTTTTCATGTATTTTGAAGAGACGGACTGGTGTCGTCGCGTAGCCAATGCCGGGTGGGCGATTCACTATCTGCCCACCGCCAAAGTGGTGCATTTTGAAGGACAATCGAGCGGGCAGGTTCTTTCCGCGCGCGCGATTCGTTTCCGGCGCAGCAAAATCCGGTATGCCGAAAAATGGTTCGGCGCGGGCGCGGCGCGGCGCATCCGGGGGTTTTTGCGCGCCACCACCGCCCTCGAATGGAGCATCGAAGCCGCAAAATGGCTCATCGGGCACAAACGTTCCCTGCGCCGTGAGCGTATGGCGGCGCATCGGGCACTGCTGAAATTGTTGTGATGGGGAAGAGGTTAAAATTTGTAAACTTCTCGACGATGTTTGATGAGATGGATGGAAATTACCGTGGCTGGTGGTTCGGATATGGAGTAAATGACTCGATAATCACCCACTCGCAGCTTAAAAAATCCCTGCCAGTTTCCGGTTAACGGTTGACGGGGAAGATGCTCAAAATTTTCCGCCAACCAACGGATTTTTTTCAATATTCGTTGAGCGACCGGTTTGTCGAGTACTGCTAAATCATCTTTTGCAACAGACAAAAATTTAACAGCAAACATAAATTACCATTCCAACCCTAATTCAGCCGCCACTTGATCTGCCGGGATGGTTTTGACACCATTTTGCAATGCGGTGGATGATTCTTTCAGCCGCTCCTCAATGGCTGGTTGCAAATCATAGCCACTATCGGGGTCGGTCAACATTTCCGATAAAGTTTCAATGACGGTTTTTTTAATGAGTAATTTAAATTCATCAATGGTTAAATCTGAGATTGTTTGCATAGCCATAAAATTCACCTCGTTGCTATATGGAAATTGTAGGTATTTGATGCCCAATTGTCAATCAACTCATCGCGCTTTTGGGCATAAAGGGCGACAACTATGACCACCGTCACCTTCCTCTGCGGCGAATACCCCCCGATGCAGGGCGGCATTGCCGATTACACCGCCCGGCTGGCGGCGCACCTGCGCCCGCTCAATGTGGCGGCGCGGGTACTCATCAGCCGAAAATACCCCGTGGATGCCCCCTCCGCGCCCGACGGCACGCCCGTGCATGCCGCGCTCTCCGGCTGGGGCCGGCGGAGTTGGGGCGAAATTCGGCGTTGGCTGGCGCAAAATCCCACCGATGCCCTGCACATTCAATACCAGGCCGCCGCCTTCGATTTAGAGGGCTGGGTCAATTGGCTGCCGTGGTTTTTGCGCCGCTTCCCCCGTCGCCCGAAAATCATCACCACCTTTCACGATTTGCGAATTCCGTACCTTTTCCCCAAAGCGGGCGCGTGGCGTTGGCGGGCGGTGCTGGCGCTGGCAAAATTCAGCGATGCCGTCATCTGTACCAACGCCGGGGACGCCGCCACCCTGCGCCGGTTTCCGTGGGGCGCGCGCGTCTCCGAAATTCCGTTGGGGAACAATGTGCCGGTTGCCCCGCCGCCGGACTTCAATCGGGCGGCATGGCGGCGCAAATTGGGACTGACGGATGAGTCGCTGGCGCTGGCGTATTTCGGGTTTTTGAATGAAAGCAAAGGAGGCGAAGACCTCATCGCGGTGCTGGAGGCGCTGGTGCGGCAGGGGCAGGATGCCCGGCTGCTGATGATTGGTGGTGATGTGGGCGACAGCGACCCCGCCAATGCCGCGTATGCCCGGCGGGTGCGGGAAACGATTGCCGCGCGCGGGCTGGCGGCGCGCATCATCCCCACCGGATATGTGCCGTTGCCGGAGGTGTCGGCGCATTTGCTGGCGGCGGATGTGGCGGTGCTGCCCTATCGGGATGGCGTCTCTTTTCGGCGGACGACCCTGCTGGCGGTGCTGGCGCACGGGTTGCCGGTGGTCAGCACCGTGCCCGCTGTAGATTTGCCGCAAATTGTGGATGGGGCGAATATGCTTTTGACGGCGGCGGGCGATGTGCGCGGGCTGACGGCGGCAGTCGGGCGGGTGGCAGAAAATGCCGACCTGCGGCTGCGGTTGCAGTCCGGGGCGCGGGAACTCGGCGCGGCATTTTCGTGGACGGCAATCGCCGCCGATACCGCCGCGCTTTACCGGCGGGTGGGGGTCGGCAGGTAATCTACGTGCTTTTGCCGAAACGAAGGGCACCCCTTGCGCGATGTGGCGGTGGCAAAAAATCGCAGCGGAGACTATACTTTATCAGCTATCGGCTGACCGCTAATACAGGATTGACTGTGAATCGAAAACAACTGTTCAACATTCTGAAAATCGTCATCAGCATTGGGCTGATTGTCTGGATTGTGCGCGGTATCGATGTCCAAAAGCTGGCCGGGGTGCTGCGCCAGGCGAAGGTCGGCTGGCTGGCAGTGGCCCTGGCGTTTTCGTTCGGCGGAATACTGGCCCGCGCCAAACGGTGGCACACCCTGTTGGCTGCGCTGAAGGTGCGGGTTCCGTTTTTGGAACTGACCCAAATCTACTTCATCGGCTTTTTGTTCAACAACCTGCTGCCCAGCGG
>JAJRUC010000512.1 GCA_024278015.1 Chloroflexota bacterium | reverse complement strand
GATTTTGCGTATTTGTGAAGGGCACAAACCGGAATTATGCTGAAGTAATCCTGTTTTTCGTTACTTGTTTTCTGTTTGATTTGCCATATTTGGGTAAACAAATGATTTTATTGGGGTACATTTAGAATTGCTGACGTCATGCAGCCTGAAGATTATCAGCATTCCAGTTATGCTGAATATGTACGTCGTGGTTGGTACGAAATTGGTTGGGGCCACACCGAACCGGACGGCTTGCCCGACATGGACATCCCCGAACCGTAAACGTGCTGTAGCCGGGGTATCCCTGCCCCGCTGCCCCCCGCCCAACAATTCACCCGTAGCCGGGGTATCCCTACCCCGCTGCTTACGCCCGATATATGCGCGGTAAGGATACCGCGGCTACAATGGAGAGGCGTGAGCGGGATACTGTGGTTACAATAGGTATACACAGGCGGAATCCCACGACTGCAACGGAACGCATGAACACACATTCGGACTCTGAAGATGCTCTGGAACTGGCGACCATTGACTTGATGGCAGTATACCTCGGCTGGTCAGATTGGGCCAACTGCTACATGGAGATGCCCGGCCTCGACAACCCCATCGGCCGGGAAACTCGCGACGAAGTCATCCTCCGCCCCCGCCTCCGGGCCGCCATGACCGCCCTCAACCCCGATCTCCCCGCCGAAGCCATCGAACAGGCCATCACCGAATTGGCCCGCGACCGCTCCGCCATGAGTCTGGTCGGGGCCAACGAAGAAATCTACCAGATGCTCAAAGAAGGCGTCCCCGTCGAATACCAGGACGACGCAGGCAGCCGCCAGCGTGCCCTGGTCAAGGTCATCAACTGGCGTGAACCGGAACAAAACAACTTCTTCCTCGCCCAACAATTCTGGATCACCGGCCCCCAACACACCCGCCGCCCCGACCTCATCGGCTTCGTCAACGGTTTACCCTTGCTGCTCATCGAACTGAAAAAAGCCTCCGTCAACCTCAAACACGCCTACGACGACAACCTGCGCGATTACAAAGACACCATCGCCCAGCTTTTCTGGTACAACGCCCTCATCCTCCTCAGCAATGGCAAAGACGCCCGCCTCGGCTCACTCACCGCCTCCTGGGATCATTTCTCCCGCTGGAAGCGCATCAACAGCGAAGGGGAACGGGGCGTCATCAGCCTGGACACCTTGCTCCGCGCCACCGGCCCGCCGGAACGCCTGCTCGACCTCATCGAAAACTTCACCCTATTCAACCGGGGGCGGGGCGAAACGAATAAAATCGTCGCCAAAAATCACCAATACCTCGGCGTCAACAACGCCCTGCAAGCCGTCCGAGACATCCAAGAGAACCAGGGGCGGTTAGGCGTCTTCTGGCATACGCAGGGCAGCGGCAAGAGTTACTCGATGGCTTTTTTCTCGCAAAAAATTCTGCGCACCGTCCCCGGCAACTGGACCTTCGTCATCATTACTGACCGAATTGATTTGGACAACCAGATTTACAAGACATTTGCCGCCGTTGGGGCAGTTACCGAACCGGAGAAAACAGTGCGTGCCCAAAACGGCCGTCATCTACAGCAGTTGTTACAGGAAGACCACCGCTACATCTTCACCCTCATCCAGAAATTCGGCGTCAAGCCGGGCGAAACCTACCCCAAACTATCCGACAGGGATGACATCATCGTCATTACCGACGAAGCCCACCGCAGCCAGTATGACGTACTGGCGCAAAACATGCGCACCGCCCTGCCCAACGCCGCCTTCATCGGCTTCACCGGCACGCCTCTCATGGTCGGCGAAGAAAAAACCCGCGAAGTCTTCGGTGATTACGTCAGCGTCTACGATTTCAAACAGTCCATCGAAGATGAAGCCACCGTGCCGCTCTATTACGAAAACCGCATTCCCGAAGTACAAATCATCAACGAAAACTTCGACCGGGATTTGGAGCGCATTCTGGAAGAAGCAGAACTGGATGACGCTCAGGAAGCCCGGCTGGAGCGGGAATTTGCCCGCGAATACCACATCATCACCCGTGATGATCGCCTGGAGAAAGTGGCCGCCGACATTGTGAACCATTTTGCCAATCGCGGCTACCGGGGCAAAGGTATGGTCGTCAGCATTGACAAAGTGACCGCCGGGCTTATGTACGCCAAAGTCCGCGCCCATTGGGATCGCCGCCTGGCCGCCCTCCGCGCCGAGTTGGAAGAATTGCAAACCGGCGGCGAAAACGGTAGCCGAGGTATCCTTACCTCGCATTCCGGCGGGGAAAGCGGGGTAGGGATACCCCGGCTACGAGATGAGGCAAGGATTCTCCAGTTAAAGGATGAAATCCAATTCATGGCGGAAACGGATATGGCGCTGGTGGTATCGCAAGGGCAAAACGAAATCAGGCAATTTGCCGAAAAGGGGCTGGACATCAGGCCGCACCGGGAACGGCTGAACAAAGAACCGCTCGACGAATATTTCAAAGACCCCGACCATCCCTTACGGCTGGTTTTCGTCTGCGCCATGTGGATGACCGGCTTCGATGTGCCCACCTGCTCCACCATCTATCTGGACAAGCCCATGCGCAACCATACCCTGATGCAAACCATTGCCCGCGCCAACCGGGTCTACAAGGGCAAAAACAGCGGCACGATTGTAGACTACATCGGCGTCTTCCGTAACTTGCAAGCGGCACTGGCCATCTATGGCACAGGCGGTCAGGACGACGAGGCTGGTGGAACCCCCATCAAACCAAAAGAAGCCCTGCTGCAAGAGTTGAGCGACGTGCTGGACGAAACCCGTGCCTATCTGCAAGCGCACGACAGCGACCTGGACCAGATCGCCGCCACCAGTGACGTATTCCAGCGCATTAATCTGATTGAGGATGCCGTCGAGGGGCTGGTCAGCAACGATGATGCCCGCGACGGTTATCTGAATCTGGCCGGGCAGGTAGAACGGTTGTTCAAAGCCATCTTGCCGGATGATCGGGCGAATCCCTACCTGGCTCCCCGCGCCGCGGTCAAAGTGATTGCCGATACTATTCGCCATGATATGGAACCGGCCGACATTTCCGGCGTCATGGCCCAGGTGGAAGATTTACTGGATCGCTCCATTGCTGGGTTTGCCATTCAGGAAACAGCGGAAGAACCATTCAATCTGGGCCAGATTGATTTTGAAGCCCTGCGGCAGAAGTTTGAGCAGGGGCGCAAGAACACGGAAGCGATGAAGTTACGCGGCCGGTTAAACAGTCAATTACAGCGCATGGTCAGGTTGAATAAATCACGCACAGATTTAGCCAGAAGGTTTGAAGATTTGGTGGAGGCGTACAATCAGGGGCGCATCGGTGTAGATGAGTTTTTCGAGCGACTGCTGGCCTTTGCTCAGGAATTACAAGAAGAGGATCAACGCAAAATCGGGGAGCAATTGAGCGAAGAAGAATTAGCCATTTATGACTTGCTCCTCAAGCCGCGCCCTGACCTGACAAAGGAAGAGATTAAACAGGTGAAAGGGGTGGCCCGTCAAATGCTGCAAGTATTGAAGACAGAGAAGCTGGTGTTGGATTGGCGCAAGAAACAACAATCACGGGCGGCCGTGCAGGTGACCATTGCAGAATGGCTGGACAAGCTGCCTGATGCCTACGAGCAAGACCTCTGGGAACAAAAGGTGCAGCAAGTGTATACCCATGTGTACGACAATTATTATGGGAACGGCCGTAGTGTGTATGCCAGTCTGGCTTTAGCAGCGTAAAAGTGTGGGTAACAGCCTAAAAGAATCTATTGACTCACCCTCCATCCAGCAATTCCCCCTGAAACCAAGACAATTATACGCAAAAAGCACCGTTTCCCCCTGTTTTCCCGTAAAAATCGCCCTTCCGGCGCCGGATGATGCGTTGCTAACGACAGCAACGGCCCCTCCGGGCCTGGACCAGGGGGTTCTGCCGGGCAGAAGGGGGTCACCCGACGCCGGAACACCGCTTGATCACGGCCACAACCCCTCAGCCAGCGCCGGAACAGCGATTGATCACGGCCAATCCGGCGGCGCGCCCGCAGCACACTTCTTACATGCCAGCGCAAAACCCATGAACCGGGTGTACGGCCGTCAGCCGTCAACACCCAAGCCCGATGGGAGAATGGCGGGTTGTGGCGGATGTGTTGTTGGTGGCGGCAGGCCAGTTCCGCCACCCATACGCCTTCCTCATCCAAATGATAACCAACAATGGGCTGCTTCATGACCGGCTAATCCACCGAGATACTGTCCCGCAGCCGGCCCAACAACGCTTCAAACTCCCCCTCTGTACCGTCGCCGGTAGACAGGATGACCACTTTGTTCTCCCCGGCCACGGCCGTAAACGAAATCAAGCCTGTCTGCCCGCCCAACTCACCCTGCAAGACGGTCGTAGCCCCCGCCTGCCCGTTAATCGTTGCCGGCTGCACCGCCTGCACAATCGTCACGCTGGCCTCATCCGACAGCGCCTGGGCTACAAACAACCCCAGCAAATCCTGGGCATTCTCCGCGCCAAACGACGGCAAATCAGCCCGGTTCAAGACAAACACAATCGCCCCCACATCCTCCGTCGGATGCGTCAGCGACACAATCAGGCCGCTGGCATCCCCCGCCTCCACCTGCCAATCCTCCGGCACGTCAATGGAAAAACCCATATCCCCATTCTCATACGTCGTCCAGGGTACGTCGTCCGCCTTCTCCCCACCGCCGCAAGCCGCCAGCAGCAAGCCCGCCAACAGCAAACTCAAAACTACCCAGACAACCCTGCTCATTTTTTCTGTCATTTCATTATCTCCTCGAAAATAGTCCGCAGATTACGCAGATTGCGCAGATGAGTCTTCCGAAGAAAGCCGCGGATTACGCGGATTGATAAGATTTTTCTCAGGTAAATCTCTGCGATCTCCGCACCCTCTGCGGTTTTTTCAGTAAAGTCACAGATTAAATCTGCATTAATCTGCGAAATCCGCGGCTTCACATTACCGGAAAGAAAACTCCACCGCCTGAACCACGGCCGTCATCTCCCCCAACAATTCATTCAACGCCTCAGCCGGCAAATTGGGCTTCGGATGATCATGCACCAAAATCACCGGCGCGTCCGGCAAAACATCGCGGGCCAACTGCGCCTCCGGCATCCCTGCCCGGTCGCGCAGCGTCAAATTACGCGCCCCCTTGTCATATCGGTACGTCGTGCCTTGCAGCCCCGTCTCATACCCCATTTGGGCAAACGCCAGCAGCGCCGCCTGCGCCGAACCTGTCAGGCGGGAAGCATTCTTGACCGTGGGGAACGCCTCCTCAAACGTAGCCGCCCCGCACCTCTCCTGCGGCCGTCGGTAAACCACCACGTCCAATGGCTCATCCACCTTCACTTCCAGCACAATGCGCAAATAATAGCTCGCGTCGGGGCGACGCCGGCCGCCGCCATCATAAAAATGGCTTTTAATCCCCACCGGCTTCACGGCAAAGCGACGGCCGTCAAACACCCCGCCATACCAAACA
This sequence comes from Chloroflexota bacterium, assembly GCA_024278015.1. Classification (GTDB taxonomy): domain Bacteria; phylum Chloroflexota; class Anaerolineae; order 4572-78; family 4572-78; genus JAJRUC01. The sequence goes on along the minus strand of JAJRUC010000512.1, from coordinate 634 downwards.
TTTACCGGACTACGTGCCTGATTGAGCTTTTCCAGCCCCAACGATTCGCCCAGCCGCACGGCCGCCTTGCTCGATTTGACGTTATGATAAATCTTCCAGCCAAACCCGCCAAAAACCAGCGCCACCGGCCCCAGGCAAATAAGCGCAAAAAACAACACGCTGCCCACATCCTGCAAACCGCCCGGCGGCAGCGTAGAAATAATCAGCGCCACAGCCAAAACAACGATGGGCAAAATACAAACTGAAACAAAAAGTGCAGCCAATATGATTACAATATTTTTATTTTTCATAGTTTCCTGTCCAAAAGGGGCCAACAATGCAAAGCGGCCGGATTGCAAAGCAAATCTGCGGCTTTGTCATTTCTGCTTTAGGGGATCATTGACTGGCAAATTTCGTTTTTCACTGCGGAGAGCGCCGAGAATACGGCGGTTTTCCCTTCATTTTTCCCGGCGATCTCCGCGCTCTCTGCGGTGAGACAAGTTTTGCCAGCCAATCAGATATCTATATATGAGTCTTCCGAAAAAAGCCGCGGATTGCGCAGATTGACAGGATTTTTCTCTGGTAATTCTCTGCGATCTCCGCGCCCTCTGCGGTTTTTTCAGTAAAGTCATATATCCATCTTTTCCGCCAATGG
>JAJRUC010000511.1 GCA_024278015.1 Chloroflexota bacterium | reverse complement strand
TATCTATTTCGATGATGAAACGCTACGCCGGGGTGAAAGATTCCTCGCATTTGATACCGGGCCACGGCGGGGTGCTGGACAGAATTGACAGCGTGCTGTTTGTGGTGGTGGCCGTGTTTTATTACGTCACCTGGATTGTGGTATAATCCAACAAATTCGGGAACAAGGATTTTTATTGATGGCCATTGTAGCGGGCAGTAACCTGGCCATGAGTTACGGCCCCTTTGATATATTTCAAAATGTAAATATTTCCATTCATCATGGAGAACGGGCCGCCGTTGTTGGCCCAAACGGCGCCGGCAAAACAACCTTGCTGCGGCTGTTGGCCGGTGAAGAAACGCCCAACCACGGCCGGGTTTTTCGCGCCCGGAACATCAAAACCGGTTTTCTGAAACAGGAAATCACCTTCCAACCCGCCGGCTTGCAAACATTGTGGCAACTGGCCGGCGGCGCGTTTGAGGCCCTGAAGCAGCAGGCGCGTGAACTGGCGGAAATGGAAGCCGGCTTGGCGGATGACCCGGACGCACTTGAAAAATACGGCCATCTGCAAGAGTCCTTTGAACTGGCCGGCGGCTATCGCTATGAATTGACCATGCAGCAGGTTTTGACGGGCCTGGGCTTTACTCCGAATAATTATGACCAACCCCTGACCATGCTCAGCGGCGGTCAATTAACCCGCGCCCGCCTGGCCCGCCTGCTTTTGGAAAGGCCGGACCTGCTTTTTTTGGATGAACCGACCAATCACCTTGACCTGCAAGCCATCGAATGGCTGGAATCTTACCTGACCCAGTGGGGCGGGGCCGTGGTCATCGTCTCTCATGACCGCTATTTTCTGAACAAAGTTGCCAATCGCGTGTTTGAACTGTCCTTCAACGGCCTGGAGCGTTATCGCGGCAACTACAGCCACTATCTGCAACAACGGGCGGAACGCTTCGCCCGCCGGGAAAAGGAATACCGCCGGCAGCAGGAATTTATCGCCAAAGAAGAAGAGTTTATCCGGCGCAATTTGGCCGGTCAGCGCACCAAAGAAGCCCAGGGGCGGCGCAAACGTTTGGAACGCCTGAGACGCGATAATTTGCTTGAGCGCCGGCTGCAACACAAAAACATGAAGCTCGCCCTTTCAACAGACTTGCGCTCCGGCGATTTGGTACTGGCGACTCACAGCCTGACCCTGGGGTATCCGGGCGGCGATGTATTGCTCTCTTTGCCCGATATGGAAATTCGGCGGGGGGAGTGCGTGGCCTTGCTGGGGCCAAACGGCAGCGGCAAAACCACTTTCCTGAAAACGATTTTGCGTGAAATTCCGGCCAAAGCCGGGCAGGTGCGGTTGGGCGCGGCGGTGGAAATCGGCTATTTTGCCCAAATTCACACCGATTTAAATCCACAGAATACCCTGCTTGACGAATTGCTGTCGGTCAAACATAATATGACAGAGGGAGAAGGCCGCAATCATTTGGGGCGCTTCCTCTTTTCCGGGGATGATGTCTTCAAAACCGTGGCCGAACTTTCCGGCGGAGAACGCAGCCGGCTGGCCCTGGCCCGCTTTGCGTTGTCCGGCGCAAACTTTCTGATACTCGATGAGCCGACGAACCACCTTGATATTCCGTCGCAGGAAATTCTGGAGGCGGTGCTGACCGGCTTTTCCGGCACAATTTTGCTGGTTTCGCACGACCGCTATTTTGTCAACGCCCTGGCCACGCATGTGTGGGTTATCGAGGATAAAACCATTGTGCCCCTGAAGGGCAATTACGCCGGCTACCTGGCTTATAAAGAGGCGCAAGCGACAAATTCAGAAATTGAAAGACCGGCGAAATACGGCAAACTTCAGCATTTGCAGGCCAAAGCCCAAAAGCGCGAGCAGGAAAAACATGCCCGGTTGACGGCAGACCTGGAGGAGCGCATCCACCGCGCCGAAGCCAGATTGGTTGAGCTGGAGCAAGCGATGGAAGCCGCCGGTCGAAAGCAAAATATCACTGCGCTGCAACAATTGGCGGCAGCGTACCAGCAAACCGAAACCCTGCTGGCCGATTTATTTGAAGAGTGGATGTCTATGGAGGCCGTTTAAGATGAGCCAAAAATATGTCATTGGATTGACGGGTAATATTGCCACCGGAAAAAGCATTGTGCGCCGGATGCTGCAGGAACTGGGCGCCAGCACCGTCGATGCGGATAGCGTGGTGCATATGTTGCAAAGGCCGGGCACTTCGGTTTACAAGGACATTGTTGACACATTCGGTTCGTTCATCTTGAACAGGGATGTCACCATTAACCGCAAACGCTTAAGCGACATTGCCTTTGCCGTGCCCGAAGCCTTGATTGAACTGGAAAAAATTATTCATCCCGCCGTCAGGCAGCATCTTTTGAAAGCCATTGAAAAAGCGCCTGCTTACGTGGTGGTCATCGAAGCGATAAAATTGCTGGAAAGCGGCCTGGCCGACCATTGCGACGCGGTGTGGGTGGTGACTGCCCCGGAAGATATTCAGATGGTGCGGCTCATGACCCGTCGAAGATTGAGCAGCCAGGATGCGATTAAACGTATTCAGGCCCAGCCCTTGCCGCAGGGTAAAATTGCCAAAGCCGATGTGGTGGTTGATAATGGCGGTAATCTGGTCAAAACCTGGAATTTTGTCCAGAAACAGTTCAACAAAATCCAGACACCAGACGCGGCCAGGGTCAAGGCAGAGACGATTGTACCTGAAAAGGACAAAGAAAAAGACATCATTACGGTCCGACGGGCCAAACGAAATGACCTGCAAGCGATGGCCGCCTTGATTTCAGAGGCGACTCAGGGCGTTTTGGAGATGGACGAAGGCCAGATGATGGAGGCGCTTTTTTCAAAAGGGTATCTGGTTGCCTTTCAAAACGGCGAGCTGGTTGGCCTTGCCGGCTGGCAAACCGAAAACCTGATTGCCGGCATTGACGACCTGTTTGTGAGGGGAAGCCACTTGTGGACATCGGTGGGAGAGGCGTTGATGGATAACGTTGAACAATCTGTAGCAGAATTATCGTGCGAAGCCGGGCTGGTTTTTTTGCATAACAAGACCGGCCCCATCGCCAAAAAGTTTTTGGAAAACCGGGGCTATGAAGTGAAAGACCCGGATAATTTGATAAAAGTATGGCGCGAAGCGGCGTATGAATGGAAGGTTGAAAACACAACATTGATGGTCAAACAGTTACTGGAACGTCGGGTTATGATACCATTATAAGTGTCGGCGAGCATTTTGCGCAGGAGTTCAGGATGGAACAATTAAAAAAAATAACGGCCGGGCATCCCCAATTAACAGCCTGGGGGGCGCTGGCTGTTGGTATGGTGGCAATTTTAATTTGGTCGGCGAAGGATGTGGGCTTTAATCCGCAACAGTGGGCGGCCCTGATTATTACCACAATTTTGCTGGCCGGGGCCTGCGTGTGGATTATCGGCTGGGGAGACGATGATATCGAAGACAGCGACGCTTAACCCCAAACAGCAATCGACAGCAGTTTTTCTGACCACGGCCGGTTTCACACGCGCCATCAAAAGGCCGTTGTTTTTTAAGGGGAAACGATGACGTAACGCTGCGCGGCCAAAACCTTGTCTGTTTGGGGATGAAGCACAATAAAGGTAACGTCTGCCGGCTGCGGAAGAATGACCAGTATATGCGTTTGCCCGGCGCCGGTTGTGGGTGGAAACTCTTTTTTCTCTGCGCGCCGGCTTAACCGGGGGGCCTGTTGTTTTAGCGGCTCGCCGTTTTGCGTAACCGTAATCGAGACTCTGACCACTTGCGGATTGGCCGTCTGTTCTATGTTCAGCGCCACCTTCGCCCCGGCGGGCATTGGCCGGGCCGCACCTGAATACAGCTCTGCGCCCGGCGGCGGTTCAATTGGAGAAAGGTGGGCAAGCGAAAGGCCGCTTTCCAGAAAATAATCTTCGCCCAGCGGGGCCAGGTAAACGCGCCGGCCCGGCGGCAACGCCGGATTCCATATCATGCGGGCGCTCTGAAAATCCTGACAAATCAGGCCGGCGCACAAAAAAGGCTCGCTCAGGGGCAGGCCAAATTGAACCGTACCGTTGTTCGCTTCAAAAAAGGTCAGAAAATCAGCCTGAACAGTGTGGCCGCTTTTTGCAAACCAGGTTCCGGCAGATTGCGGCCGGTGCGGCGGTTGGGTTTTGTGCAGCAGTTGGCCCACCCAGCCGACCGTCACCCGGTAAGCCGGTTCATTTTCGGGGTGAAGCTCCAGCCGGCCGTTTTGGAAAAACTGCACCCGCCAACCGTCATGCTCAATGGCTTCGGTGATGGGATAGCCCAGCAACGCCAATTCGTTACGGCGCTCAAAATAATCGACAAAGGGGGGCTGCACGCTGTGGCCCGTTTGCGGAAAATAAAGAATCTTTTCGGGGGGGGGCGGCAGGTCCGGCGCCGGTTGACGGGCGGCCGGCCCCCCACATCCGTTTAACATAATGATGAGCCAGCTCAGCAGAAAGTATTTCATACATGGCAAAGTGTAATCAATTTAGCCATAAAAGCAATGCGGACGGAGGTATTTGCGATTTCAGAAAATCGGGGCGAACCTGGGGGGCTGAATTATGGCTATAACAATATGGAGCAAAAGAACAGGCGATAACGGGCTTCGGCCCCTGAAGCCCAGCCGGGATTTGGGCGATGTGGCGGCGTTGATTGAAGAAGCCTTTGCCGATGAACTGGACCGCTCCGGCCGCAGCGCGTTACGAGAGATGCGCTGGATGGGCCGCTGGGGGTTTTTGCTGGGTTGGCTCGATTATTTGAGTCCGGACGTCAACACAAATTTGAATGGATTTGTGTGGCTGGACAACGGCTGTATTGTGGGCAATACCACGGTTAGCCGCAACGCATCCGGTTCCGGACAGTGGTTTATCAGCAACGTGGCCGTGGCAAAAACCCATCGCCGGCAGGGAATAGCCCATCAATTAATGGCGGCCGCTCTGGAGTATGTGAAGGAGATGCGCGGCGCGTCCGTGTCGTTGCAGGTTCGGAAAGGAAATGACCCGGCGATTCATCTGTATGAGGCAGTGGGTTTTCGATACATTTCGGCCACGACCTTTTTTTACCAAAAAAGGGCCGACCGGAAACCCGTTGCGCCCTTTCCGCCGGGGGTGACGCTCAGAGACCATCATCTGGATTGGGCCGATGCCCAAAGCGCCTACAAATTAGCCGGAAGTACCGTCTTGCCGGCCCACCAAAAAGAACGCCCGTTGCGCCGAAGCGCGTTTCGGTTAAGCGGGGGCGAGGTGCATCTTGCCAATTTTTGGCGAACCCTGGCCGGATTCGGGCGGCAAAAACACCTTGTCGTTGAGTCGCAAGCCGGGACATTTGCGGCAACCCTTTCGATAGAGCCGGGGACGTGGCGCGCCGACCATAAAGTGCGTTTTATGGTTCATCCGGCCTGGTGGGGAAAACTGGAGCAGCCCTTAATCCGGTACGCCATAAATTATCTGGCCCATTACCCGGCCCGCCCCGTCAAATGCCGGCAGGCCGAAGAACATCAGGCCGCTACGGAAACATTGCTGGCAGAAGGCTTTAAAATCAGGCATACATTGTGCTGGATGAAATTGACCCTGTAACTTACCGTTATTATTGATTTTTGGTGACAGAATATCGTCGAAGCAGCAACCATGAAAGATTTAGCCATTGTTATTGTTAATTATAATACCAGCAACTTGCTGAAACGCTGTCTGGCTTCTGTGCAGGCCGGCGAAGGGCCGTACACCATCGATGTTTGCGTGGTCGATAACGCCTCGGCGGATAACAGCGTTGCTATGGTGCGGCAGGAGTTTCCGGCTGTCCATGTGATAGCCGGCCCCCGGAACGACGGCT
>JAJRUC010000510.1 GCA_024278015.1 Chloroflexota bacterium | reverse complement strand
GTAAATCACGGTGTTTTACCCCCTCCCCGCTTCGCGTCCCCCGCTGTCGGGGGAGGAGCTAATTCCCCCCGCTTGAGGGCGCGAAGCGGTTTCTTCATCAGGGACTGAGGGGGGTAAAATGTTGCAACTGCGTAAGTCCTATCGGTTATTGGCGATTGGTGATTGGTAGTTTCAATGGTACACTGTTCATGTCGAATCAATCTGCTCCGAAAGGAATCTGTCATGCTTAAAAAAGCGCAAGCCCTGCAAGAGCGGATGGTGCAACTGCGCCGCACCATCCATATAAACCCGGAACTGGGCTTTGACCTGCCGAAAACTTCGGCGCTGGTGGCTAAAACGCTGGCCGGCCTGGGCATAGAAACCCAAACCGGCGTGGGCCGCAGCGGCGTGGTGGCCCGCCTGGGCAACGGCCACGGCCCGGTCATCGGTATTCGGGCCGATATGGACGCCCTGCCCATCCCGGAAGCGAACGACGCGCCGTACAAATCGCAAACGCCGGGCAAAATGCACGCCTGCGGCCACGATGCCCACACCGCCATGCTGCTGGGCGCGGCCATGCTGCTGAAGGATGAAGCCTTCAACGGCGAAATCCGGCTGCTGTTTCAACCCTCGGAGGAGCAGCAAGACGATGACGGCGCCAGCGGCGCAACGGCCATGATTGCCGACGGGGCCGTCGACGGCCTGGACGCCACCATCGCCCTGCACGTGATGGGCACTGTGGAACGGGGCAAAATCCACATCGGCAACGAATACGTTATGGCCAATGTCGATACGGTTTACGCCGGCATCATCGGTACGGGGGGGCACGGGGCCATTCCCCACCAGGCCAACGACCCCGTTTTTATGGCCGCCCCGGTGCTGACGGCCCTGCACGGCATTGTCTCCCGGCGCATTTCGCCCACCCGCCCGGCGGTAGTGACGGTGGGCAAAATCAGCGGCGGCACCGCCGGCAACATCATCCCCGACAGGGTAGAGATGGAAATTACCCTGCGCAGCTTCAGCGACGATGTGCGCCGGCAACTCGTTGAGGAAGTGGAGCGCGCCCTTTCGATTGCCCGCGCTTTGGGCGGCGATTACGATATGCGCGTTAAACCGGGCTATCCGGCCCTGTACAACCACCCCGCCGTAGCCGGCTGGATTCGGGACACCGCCGGGCAAATCATCGGCCCGGAGAACGTGGAAACGCCGGAACCAATGATGGGCGCGGAAGATTTCGCCTACATGGCCCGGGCCAATCGGGGGGCGATGTTCTTTTTGGGCGTTAAAAAACCGGGCGGCCCGGACAAATTTGTCCATCACCCGGAATTTGATATTGATGAAACCGCGCTGCCCGTCGGCGCGGCAATTTTGGCCCAAACCGCCCTGCGCTTTGTCAACGGAGAGGTGTCCTGATGCAGCTTGAAGGCAAAGTGGCCCTCATCACCGGCAGCGCCAAACGGGTGGGCCGGACGCTGGCCCTGGCCCTGGCCGAAGAGGGCTGCCATATTGTGGTTCACTACGGCCGTTCCGCCGCTGACGCGGAGCAAACCGCCGCCGACATTCGGCAGGCGGGGCGGCAGGCGTGGACGCTTTCCGCCGATTTAAGCGACGAAGCCGCTGTGACCGGCCTGGTTCCGGCGGCCTTGCAGCAGGCCGGGCGGCTGGATATTCTCATCAACAGCGCCGGTATTTTCCCCCCGGAAGATTTTCTTGCCGCCGATGCGGCCACCTGGGACCGCAACATGATGATAAACCTGAAAACGCCCTTCCTGCTGAGTCAGGCCTTTGCCCGCGCCCTGCCCGAAGGCCGGCAGGGGAAAATCATCACCATGCTCGATGCGCTGGCCTTGCGGCCCGCCAATCATCACTTTAGCTACACCGTCAGCAAATACGCCCTGCGCGGCCTGACCGAAGCAATGGCCCACGCTCTGGCCGCCCGCAACATTCAGGTGAACGGCATGGCCCTGGGGGCCATTTTGCCCAACGTCAACGATGACCCGGCCCTGTTTCAGCGTTTGGCGGCGCGTATTCCCGCCGGGCGCACCGGCAGCCCGCAAGACGTGGCGCAGGCCATGCGCTATCTGCTGCGCGATGCAGACTACGTGACCGGCGAAGTAATTCGGGTGGACGGCGGGCGGCATTTAACCGGCTGACTTTCGGGGGAACACGACGCATATGCGCCCCAATCCGCCAACTCACTGGCGGCTGACCACTATTTTCAATGGAGAGAAACCATGTCACCCAAAGCGTTTCAGGATTATTATCCCGACCATCTGAGCTATTGTTACGGCTGCGGCCGGCTGAACAAAGACGGCCTTCAGCTAAAAAGCTACTGGGACGGGGCCGGCGATGAAAGCGTGGCCCATTTTACCCCCCGCCCGGAGCATACGGCCATTCCGTGCTACGTGTACGGCGGCCTGATTGCCTCGCTCATCGATTGCCACGGCACGGGCACGGCAGCGGCGGCCTCTTATCGGGCCGAGAACCGGGCTATGGACACCGAACCCCCCTTCCGCTTCGTGACGGCTTCGCTGCACGTTAATTATCTCAAGCCCACCCCCCTGGGCGAGCCGCTGGAACTGCGGGGGCGGGTCAAAACGCTGAAAGGGCGCAAGGTGGTGGTGAGCATCACCCTTTCGGCGGGGGGGGAAGTACGCGCCGCCGGCGAAGTGGTGGCCGTGCAAATGCCGGAAGGCTTTTTGCCCACCGACGGATGAACCGGGTTGGAGCATCTCGCTGGCCGTAGGGGCGGCTCGCGAGCCGCCCCTACTTTACAGGAATTACCTCAATTTCAAATAATTTGGGCCAGAGCTTGCCGGTTACAAATAATTGGCCGGTTTGCGCGTTGAAAACAATGCCGTTCAGCACATCGACGGGTTGGCTGCGGTCTGCGGCGGTCAGCAGGCCGCGCATGTCAATCCAGCCCGTTACCCGGCCCGTTTGCGGGTTAATGCGGGCAATGCGACTGGTTTGCCACACGTTGGCCCATACCTCGCCGTTCACGTATTCCAGCTCATTCAAGCGAATCACCGGGCCGTTTTCATCGAAGACCGTCACCCGGCCAATTTCGGCCAGCGTTTCGGGGTCCCAAAAATACAGGGTTGATGAACCGTCGCTCATAATCAACTTCTCGTCGTCACGGGTAATGCCCCAGCCTTCGGTGGGGTAATGAAACTGGCGCAATAGCTCAAACGATTCCTTGTCGTACACATAGCCCGCGCCCGATTTCCACGTCAGTTGAATGATTTTATCGCCCCAAATGGTAATCCCTTCGCCGAAGCGGTTGGGGGCCAGGTTGCTCTGCTGAAGCGCGTCGCCGGTTTGCAGGTCTACCTTTCGCAGCGATGATTTGCCGTACAGGCCGGTGCCTTCGTACAATTGGCCCGCCTCATCAAAGACAAGGCCCTGGGTGAAGGCGGCCCGGTCGTGGGGGTAGGTATTGACCACGGTGTAGGTGTATTTTTGGGCCACGGCAGACGTGGGCGTGGCCGCCGGCGAAACCGGGCTGACAATCACTTGCTCCGGGGCGGGGGTGGAGACCGGGGCCGGCGTGGGGAGGGGAGTTGCCGCCGGTTTCGGCGGGCTGCCGCCGCAGCCGGACACACTTATCGCCACCAAAACGGCCGTCAAACCAACTGGAGATGAACGTTTAAACCCGAACATAAAAAATTCCTTTCCTGATGCTACAACCAGTCAGCATACTCAGAAAAGGGATTTGGTCAAACCGGAAAAGCCCAGCCACAGCAGGGGTACGCTGCAGCGTGCCCCTGCTTTTGTCTCAAATTCAAACATCCGCCGTCAAGGCACGGGGTCGTAGCCGCCGGGGTTAAAGGGGTGGCAACGGCTGATGCGCTTAAGGCCCAGCCAACTCCCTTTCAAAAAGCCATGTTTTTCGATGGCTTCGTAGGCGTAGTGTGAACAGGTGGGATGAAAGCGGCAACTTGGCGGCATCCAGGGAGAGATTGCCTTCCGGTAAAACAGAATAAGGCCCAGGGCCAGATATTTCATAAAAGCACTTCCTGACGGTATCTCTCTATTTGACGCGCCGGCCGCCGGCCTTCTTACGCCCGCGCCGATTCGCGTTTGGCGGCCAGCCACGCCTTGAGCCGGCCCTGCGAGGGCGAAAACAGGAAAGCCAACATAAAGAAGGCGGTAATGACCAGCACAATGGCCGGGCCGGAGGCGACATTCATGTAATAAGAAAGGTACAGCCCCACCACGGCGCTTGTCGCTCCAATACCGGCCGCCAGGGCCATCATCACCGGCAACCGCCGGGAAAACAGCGAAGCCGCCGCCGCCGGCGTAACCAGCATGGCCGACATCAAGGCCACCCCCACCGTTTGCAGCGATAACACAATTGTCACGGCAATCAACAACAGCAGCAGATAGTTAAGGGCGGTGACGGGCAGGCGCAACGTTTGGGCCAAAATCGGGTCAAAGGAGAGAACCAGAAATTCCTTGTAAAACAGGATAATGGTCAGCACCACCAGCGCCCCGAAAATGCCAATCAGCCACAAATCACTGGCAGCCACGCCCAACACATTGCCGAACAAAAAATGGGTCAAATCGACGGTGTAGCTGCGCACCGTCGAAATCAGGGCAATGCCCAGGGCAAACATGCCGGTGAACATCACCCCGACGGCGGTATCTTGCTTGATGCTGCCTTTGCTCAACATACCAATACCCAGCGAAGTGATAATACCGGCGGTTAAGCCGCCCGCAAACAACCACGATTGGCTGCTGCCGCCCATCAGATAAGCCACGGCCACGCCGGGCAAAATGGCGTGAGCCAGGGCATTACCGAACAGGGCCATGCCCCGTAACACAATATACGTGCCCGGCACGGCGCAGACAATGCCCACAATCAAAGCCGCAGCCAGCCCGCGCGTCATAAAGGCGTACTGCAACGGGTCTGTCAACAACTGCCACACCTCAGGCATGATGATGCCCCTCGTGGCCGTGGTCGCAGCAGGTGTCATTCAAAACCATTGTGCCGGCCGGGGTATCGATTAACCGCATCTGCCCCCGATAGGCCTGACTGAGCAAGGCCGGGGTAAAAACGTCTGCCGCCCGGCCAAAGCCGATGACTTGCCGATTGAGCAACATCAGCCGGTCGAAGCGTTCCGCGGCCAGATTCAGGTCGTGGGTGGAAACCAGCAGAGTCACATCGCGTTGGCGCAGTTTTTCAAAAATGCTAAAAATCCCCTCCTGCGATTGCGCATCGAGGCCGGTAAAGGGTTCGTCCAGCAGTATCAGGGCCGCTTCCTGGGCCAGAGCGCGGGCAATGAACACCCGCTGCTGCTGGCCGCCGGAAAGCTCGCCAATTTGCCGCCCGGTCAGATGCGTCATAGCAACCAGCGCCAGGGCATCGTGGACCACCGCCCAATCGCCGCGGCGCGGGCGGCGCAAAAAACCTATTTTGCACACACGGCCCATCATCACCACATCGGCCACATTCACCGGAAACGTTAAATCAACTTCGCTGCGTTGCGGCACGTAGGCAATGCAAATATGTTCGTCGGGAGTATGGCCGTAAACATGCACGTTGCCCCGGCTGGGCGACAGCACGCCGGCAATCACGTTGAACAACGTGCTTTTCCCCGCGCCGTTGGGGCCGATGACGGCTACATGTTCGCCGATTTTTAATTCAAACGAAATGTCTTGCAGCACGTATGTACCGTTAAAGCGCACAAAAATGCCGGCCAGCCGTAATATCGGCTGGCTTAAATCGTGTTCTTTTTTGGGGACGTGAAGCCCGCTGACCTTCTCTGCCAGTTCCATAAACGGTATTGTACCTTCAAATTTTTATTGTTGTCAATCGGGCCGGTTATTTTAAGGCCGCCACAATGGCGGTGGTGTTGTATCGAATGTAGTCAAGGTATGTATCTGCCCCGCTGCCCGGCGCGCCCAGCGAGCCGGTATACAATTGCACCATCCGAACCCCGGTATCATCCGTGAGTTGCCGGCCCAGGGCCGGGTTCAAATTTTGGGCCACAAAAACGGCCCGCACCCCGTAGCGCCTGATTTCCGTTTCAAGCTGCGCCAGGTCGGCGGCAGAGGGTTCGGCGGCAGAGCTAAACGCCGGGACAATGGCCCCCACCTGCTCCAGCCCGTAGCGGTCGGCGTAGTAGCCGAAAACGGCGTGGTCTGTGACCAGTTTTCGGTTTGGGGGGGGGATAGTGTCAATTTGGACCTGCACCCATTCATCCAGCAATTGCAATTCGGCCGTATAGCGTTGGGCATTGGCCCGATAGGTGTCGGCGTGGGCGGGGTCGGCGGCACTCAGGGCGCGCCGGATATTCTCGACAAACGTCAGCGCGTTGACCGGGCTGGTCCAGGCGTGGGGGTCGTCAGGCCCGGCCTCCGATGGCGCAGCCGGGGCGCGGGCAGCCAGGCCGTCGGTCACGTAAATAATTGTGGCCTGACCGCCGGCGTTGGCAATCATCTTGTCCAGAAATCCTTCCAGCCCCAACCCGTTGGCAAACAGCACGTCGGCATCGGCCACCAGCGCCAGGTCGCGGGGGGCCGGGTCAAAGGCGTGGGGGTCGGTGCCGGGGGGCAGGAGCGTGGTCAGGTCAATGGCATCGCCGCCGATATTGTGGACTATGTCAGCGATAATGCCGGTTGTGGTCAGCACAGACAGGCGGCCGGCCGTTGATGCGGATGATGTTGTATCGGCTTGCGGGCCGGTTGAAGCGCAAGCCGCAGTCAACAGCAGCGCAACCAGCATCGCCGGCCAAAGCAGCAGGATATTTTTTGGAAGCATATCACCCTCTTTTCGGGTCAGGACTGACGCAGTTGCGGTAAATCACGGTATTCTACCCCCTCCCCCGACAGCGGGGGAGGAGCTAACTTCCCCCCGCTTGAGGGCGCGAAGCGGTTTCTTCATCAGGGACTGAGGGGGGTAAAATGCCGCAACTGCGTCAGTCCTGCGGGTACAAAAAACAATCAGCCGGCTGACGGCATTGGTAAACAACTGGATAATTATACCCCTTTCGGGGGTTCATCCAAAACAACGCGCTTCACGCCGGCAATTCTCATTTTTACCCGGCGCAGGGCGCGAATTTCGCGGGGGCGGTTCGCGGGCCGCCCCCACAGGAAAATACTCAGTATGAATACACTCTTCCGCAAATTTGATACAAATGGCATCCTCCGCAGGGGCGCGCAGCGGCGTGCCCCTGCTACGAGAATTATTCGTTTTCACCGGTTTTTCCGGTAAACCCCGCAGGGGCGGTTCGCGGGCCGCCCCTGCCGCGAGGAATCCCGCCAGGATAGCAACTTTAAAATTTACTTTACCCCGTTCGGGGCACACGTGCAACAGCCGTGGCAACACAACATAACAAGTTGACATAGTACCAAAAGTCTAGTAAACTGAACGTATGGGAAAAAAGCGCAAAACCGCAACCGCCCCCTGGACGGCGGACGAAATTGGAACCCGTTTAGCGCGGGTGCCGGCTGACATCGCGGAAACGCTCCGCCCCTATCAGCGGGAATTGCTGGGCGGGCTGTTGTTTCTGCTGGCCCTGCTCATTTTGTTGAACCTGGCCGGCCTGTCTTCCGGGGCGCTGCCGAAGGCGCTGGGCAACTTGAGCGGCAGTCTGTTCGGCTGGGGAGCCATCCCCATTGTGATTGGCCTGGGCGCGTTGGGGGTAAAACTTATGTCGCAGCTCTTTCAGGAAGAGCCGGCCCCCCTGCCGATG
>JAJRUC010000509.1 GCA_024278015.1 Chloroflexota bacterium | reverse complement strand
TTATGTGGTTGTTTTCCACGCCCTGAAAAATGCCCCCACACGCGACACGATAACCACCTATTTATCGCCGGTGTATTTTGACGCCGAAAATCGGGTGTCCATTTTCAGGCTGAATTGATGACGCCGGTATGTTCACCGCGCGGCTTTGGCGGCGGCTTTCACCATTTCGCTCAGAGTGGGATGGACGTGGATGGATTTGCTGATGCGCTGAATCGTGCCGTGATTGTGCATCGCCGCGACCGTTTCATGCAGCAGGTCATCGCCGTGGGGCGCTAAAATGTGGAAGCCCAAAATCTCGTCGGTTTCCGCGTTGACCACCGCCCTCAGCCGCCCGCGTCTATCGCCGATGGCTTTGGCGCGCGCACCGTCCGCCGCCACCGAACCGACTTTCACCGGCAAGCCCTGCGCCCGCGCCTCGGCTTCGCCCAACCCCACCGACGCCAGTGTCGGGTCGCTGAACATGGCGCGGGGAACCACCCGATAATCCACCTTTTTGCCCAACCCTTTCACCGCGTTCAGCGCCGCCAGCGGACCGTCATACGTTGCCACGTGGGTGAACATCAAGCCCCCCTTCGCGTCGCCAATAGTCCAGATATGGGGCTGGGAAGTGGCGAGCCGGTCATCCACGGCAATGAATTTCCCCGTGGTGGCGATGCCGGCGGCATCCAAACCGAGCGAGTCGATATTGCCCACCCGCCCCGCCGCCAGCAACACCGCATCGGCGGTGAAATCGGTGGGTGTGCCATCAATCTGCGCGGTGACGGTCACGCCGTCGCCCGTTTTCCGCGCCGAAAGTACCGGCGCGCCGAGGCGCACATCCATCCCCTCTTCCCGCAGATAATCCGCCAAAAGCGCCGCCAATTCGGGGTCTTCGCCGGGTGCGAGCTGGACATTTCGCCCCAACAGCGTCACCGCCGAGCCGAATCGCCGGTACATTTGGGCAAACTCCACGCCCACATATCCTCCGCCGATGACAATCAGCCGTTCCGGCAGCGTTTCGAGCATCAACGCGGTGCGGTTGGTCAGAAAGGGAATTTCAGTGATGCCGGGGATGGGCGGGGTGGTATTGCGCGCTCCCACGGCGATGATGGCTTTTTTGAAACTGAGGCGGGCGTCGCCGGTGTCAATTTCATGGTCGTTCAGAAATGTCGCCGCCCCCCGGATGAAGGTGATTTTTTCGCGCTTGCGGTCAAGTGCGCTGTAAATGCCGCGCAAAATGCCGTTGACGATGTCATCTTTGCGAGCGACGGCTCGCGCCAGATTGAAGCGCACCGTACCGTCGATTTCCACGCCGAAGTCGGCTGCCCGCCGGGCAACCAGATGCATCACTTCCGCCGAGCGCAACAGCGCTTTGGTGGGGACGCATCCCTCGTTCACTCACGTGCCACCGACTTCCGCCTGTTCAATCAGCGCAACTTTTGCGCCCAAATTCGCCGCCATATGTGCGGCGGGCAATCCGCCCTGCCCCGCACCGATGACCAGTACATCATAATCATACGAGTTCATTTTGAGGTCTCCTCTCCCGTTTTGAATGGGGTAGCACACACATTTTTTTTGTCGCTGCGTAACCATTTATACGCCAAAACAAGCTCAACAACAAATACAACGGTCAAGATAACGACCACCGGAATCAGATTGCGCGCCAGCCACGCCCCCAATGCTGTCCCGACGGTCAGAGACAACAGGATGGGATAGGTGATGAGCAAGTGGCAGGGGCAAGTGACGAACGCGAGCGCCCCGGCAAAATAGCCCTTGATTTTTGTCCGGTTCATTCGTATATCATCCTGTCAATGTTACGGGGAGTGAGCCGACAATCACAAAAAAGACCATAAAAATCGCCGAAACCCACACGATGATTCGTTGGCGGCGCAATGCCTGCGGGGAACAGACGCCATTCGCGCAATCAATTTCGGCTTTGGGGCGGTAGACCACATAGAATGCCCCCGCCAAAAGCAGGAAGCTCAAAGGAAGGGTGATGGCGCGATAGCGCATCAAAATGGCGAAGGGACCCAAACTGGTGAAGCCCAGCACCGGCAAAACCGTGGGCAACACGCAACAACTCGCGCTTAAGGTGGCGGCGCCGGTCGAGATAAGTGAGCCAAGTCGTTCTTTCATTTTGCATCTCCCTGCTGTTCCGGTTGAAATGTGCCGGTCACGCCATACCCGGCAGATTTGATTGCTTGCGAAATTTCATCCGGCGAAACTTTGTCTGCCACATATTCAACCACCACGGTCATGGTCGGTAAATCTCCGGTAACTTCAATAATACCCGGCAACTGCCGGATGCTGGCAATGGTAATTGCCACGCAACCGCCTCACGACCAGCCGCTCACGTTGAATCCGATTTTTGCGGCGGCAGACGATGCCGAAGCAGGCGCGGCTGTGGTGGGGGTTGATGCCGCCGGAAATGACACCGGCGCGGGCGCAACAGAATTGCCGGGGGGAGGGGTCGGCGGGGGCGCGGCGGCAGACTGACATGCCGAAACAGCGCCCACAGCCAACAAGCCCAGAATGAACAAAACAATCTGCAAAGGTTTGTATCTGTGTATCATCGCTGAAAAACACTCCTTGTTTTGATAATTCGGCCCGGCTTACGCGGGTGTTTTCATCTCTTGCGCTTGCGTAATCTCTTTCATCACCGCGCGGACATTGCCCAGACAGCAACTCCCCTGCGGGTTGCGAACTTCGCAGGCGCATTGCCCCGCCTTGATGCCGGTGTTCACATCGTCCACCACCGTGCTTTCGCCGGTGGCTTCAATCTCCGCGCGGATGGAAGCCGGCGTGTGCCCAAAACAGTAGCACACCGGCACGGTTTCGGCGGCGGGTTCTTTTTGATGCACCGGCTCGCGCAGTTGGTCTTTGGTGAACGAGTGGCTGCCGTCGGCGAAAAAATACACCGTGGCGCAATCGGGTGTTTTGCAAAAATAGTATTGCCCGGTGGGGCTAATGTCTCGCAACGAGGCGTTGAGCATGGCTTTGACGGTGATGGTATCAACCTTTTTGCCTTTGGTTCGGCAAGCCGGGCAGAGGCCCGTGCCGGTTTTCAGGGCAAAACTCATTTCCACAGTTTTCGGGGTTTCATCCGGGGTTAAATTTACAGCACAGCAATCGTCAGACATAATTCTTTCCTCCATGGCTTTCATTTACTGTTACTATACACCTTCCAGCGGGTGGAATGTCAAGCCCCGATTTTATCCGGAAATACAGGCAATATTGCCTGTATTTTGTTACGTCATTTGGCGCTCACTCATCGTCCGGGATTTTGATATACTTTTAACGTAAATTGATGGAAATGGAATGAATGGGCACATATACTGTTGAATTGGCGCAAAACAGCAAACAGGTTAAAACGCGGTTGGAAACGCTGCTGGCAGAAGCGGGGTTTCACACGGCCGTCAGTTTCGATTTGCAATCGGCGCGGATGGGGGACACCACCTGCACCTGTCCGTATCACGGCATATCAAACTGCACCTGCCAATATGAGGTACTGTTGGTAGATGATCCGAAACGGTATCCGGGCGACACGCGCACTATCACCATTCACGGGCGGGATGACATCACCTGGGTCAGTTTGCCCGCGTTTCCATTTACACCACAAACGGCCAAACCGGACACATTCGGAAAGAAGTTGCGGCGTATCCTATTAAAAAGTGCATCCATTGTGGAAGCATAACCTAACAAACCTGAGGAAAATATTATGTCAAAAGATCCTGTATGCGGTATGGAAGTAAATCCTGAAGAAGCTGCCGGAACCGTGGAATACAAGGGGGAAACCTACTACTTCTGCGCGCCGGGGTGTAAAAACGCCTTCGAGAAAAACCCGGAGCAATTCCTGTCGTCTGCCGATGCCGACTCCCACGACCACGAACACGGGCATCAGGGACACCACCATCACTAAACCAGCTGGCCTTCCTCTCTTTCCGGGTCTGGGTGAAGAAACAAGGTTCTTCACCCAGACCCAACCACATTCTGTTTAAAAAAGGAGTTCATTTAATAATGACGGCATTGTCAGAGTTCAATGAAGATGTTGACGCTTCCCAACAGCCGCCACAGAAAAAGTACGGGCGCTGGATTACCGCCGTATTGCTTTTGGCGTTGCTGGCGTTATTTGCCTGGGGGATGCGGGCCAAGGCGGGCACCCAGGTTACAGAAGGCCCCGCCCCTGATTTTACACTCACCTCTTTTGAGGGCGAAACCATCACCCTGAGCGAACTGCGCGGGCAAGTGGTTATCATCAATTTTTGGGCAAGCTGGTGTGTAACGTGCCGGGAAGAAGCCCCGTATCTGGAGCAAACCTGGCGCAAATACAAAGACAAAGGGGTAATGTTCATCGGCATAGATTATGTGGACGCCGAACCCAATGCCCTGGAATATATCGCCGAATTTGACATCACCTACCCCAACGTCCCCGACCTGGGGGAGAAAGTTTCCGACGCATACCGTATGAAAGGTGTGCCGGAAACTTTTTACATCAACAAGGCCGGCGAGGTCAGCGGAGTGCATATTGGGCCGCTTTCGCCGCCAATCCTGGATAATGTCATCGACGAACTGTTGGCGGAATAAAAGGAACATACAATGATTAATGATTTGGGATTTCTGACGCTGGTCTTTTCAACACTGGCAACTATTTTTGCAATTTTTGCCGCGCTAAAAGCCAGAAACACGCTTGATATCACCTGGATGTCCGGCTCACGACGCGCGGTTTTTATAACCTTTATCCTCCTCACCGTTTCATCCGTGGCGACGGTCATCAATCTGGTAGCCGGCAACTATCAGGTGCGCTACGCTTATGACACCTCCGCTGACGCCATGCCGACCTTGCTGAAAATAACGGCGCTGTGGGGCGGGCAACAGGGGTCAATTTTATTTTGGACGTGGCTGATGGCCGGTTTCATTGCGGTGCTGATGCTTCGCAAATGGCACGAAGACCGCGAGCTGATGCCGTGGGTCATTATTGTTTCTATGGGGACGGTGCTGTTTTTCCAACTGGTGGCGCTGTTCATCTCCAACCCGTTTGAGCGCATGTGGTTTATGGGCGAGGAACTGGTGTACGCCGTGTGGCAGCCCGCCGGAACCCTGCCCGCCATTCCCCGCAACGGCGAAGGGCTGAACCCCCTACTCCGCCATCCGGGCATGATTGGACACCCGCCCACCCTCTATCTGGGATTCGTCGGCTTTATAGTGCCCTACGCCTACGCCATTGCCGCGCTCATCACCGGCAAAGCGGGCGACAGCGTCTGGATTCGCACCACCCGCCGCTGGACGCTGGTGGCGTGGGTATTCCTCTCGATAGGGTTGGTACTGGGCGGACGCTGGGCTTATGACGTACTCGGTTGGGGAGGCTTTTGGGGCTGGGACCCGGTTGAGAATGCCAGCTTTATGCCCTGGCTCACCGGCACCGCCTTTTTGCACTCGGTCATGATTCAGGAAAAACGGGGGATGCTGAAAGTCTGGAACATCATCCTCATTATTTTAACGTATAGTCTGGTACTATTCGGTACATTCATCACCCGCAGCGGCGTGATTTCATCCGTCCACTCCTTTGGAAATTCACTCATCGGGCCGGCCTTCTTTGCTTTTATCGGCGTAACGTTGTTCGCTTCGCTGTATGTGCTGTTCACCCGCCTGGATACGCTGAAGAGCGACCATGAAATGGACTCGCTTTTCTCCCGTGAAGCCATCTTCCTGCTGCAAAACCTGCTCTTTATCGCCATCATGTTTGCCACATTCTGGGGAACTGTCTTCCCGATGATTAGCGAGCTGGTGACCGGCACCAAAATTACGGTTGGGCCGCCCTATTACAACAAAGTCAACGGGCCGATTTTCGCGGTGCTGGTCCTGATAATGGGGATTGCCCCCCTGTTCGCCTGGCGAAAACAATCGGCGAAACGGCTGGGCAAAGCGCTGTGGATTCCGTTTTCCCTGGCCGTGAGCGTGGTTGCCGTGCTGTTTGTCACCGGTATTCACAGCGTGGGGGCCCTGATTGGCTATTGGCTGGTCTCGTTTGTGGGTCTGTCTATTGTTCTGGAATACGGCAAAGGCGTAAAAGCCCGCATGAACCACGGCGAAAATCCGGCCACAGCCCTGGCGCGTCTGATTGGGCGCAATCGCCGCCGGTATGGCGGGTATATTGTCCATTTGGGCGTGGTGATGATTGCCCTTGGCGTGGTGGGAACCCATTTCTTCCAGCAGGAAACGCAGGGTATGCTGCGCCCCGGTGAAAGCCTGACCATCGGCAAATATACCATGACATTCGAATCGTTACGGCAATACAGTCTGGAAGGGGGCGACCGTCAGGTGACGGAAGCAACCGCCAGTTTGTATAAAAACGGAAAATTCATTCGCACCATGAAACCCCACAAAGATT
>JAJRUC010000508.1 GCA_024278015.1 Chloroflexota bacterium | reverse complement strand
TAAGTCCTGTTCAACAAAAGGAAAAACGATGACCATTCTTCGCAACCGCCTGTTTTTGGCGACGGCCCTGGGGCATATGACTGTCGATACATTTAACAACGCCGGGCCGGTGCTGATTGCCTTTTTAAGCGTGCCGATGGGCTTGAGCAACGCCCAAATCGGGCTGGCGGCCGGTCTGTACACGGCTGCCGGGTCGGTCAGCCAGCCGTTGTTCGGCTGGATAGCTGACCGCTACGGTGGTCGATGGCTGGCCGGGGGGGCGGTGCTGTGGCTGGGCGGGTTAATGGCCCTGGCTACTTTTGTGGCTCCCGCAGGGAATTTTTTGTGGCTGGTCATTCCCTACGCCCTGGCCGGGCTGGGGTCAGGGGCATTTCATCCGGTGGGGGCGGCCAATGCCGCCGGCACCGGCGCAGCGGCCCGCAAAGCGGCTACGGCCACGGCCTTCTTCTTCCTGTTTGGGCAGGTTGGTTTGGCCGGCGGCCCGGTCATCGCCGGTTTTGTGCTGGATGTGGTCGGCTTGCGTGGTTTGCAACTACTGGCCCTGATTGTCCTGCCGATTTCGGTGTTGCTCCTCACCGCGCCGTATCCCCGCAAACAACGCCCATCGCCCGGCAAGCAAACGGGCAGCGCCCCCAAAGCGCAGGTGGCCTGGGGGGGAATTATCCTGCTGGCCCTGCTGATTGCCACGCGCTCGTGGGCGCAATTGGGCACAGTCACCTTTTTGCCCAAATTGTTTCAGCAAAAAGGCTGGGAACCGACCGCCTACGGGGCCATCACCGGCACAATGTGGTTTGCTGCGGCCATTATGGGCGTGCTGGCCGGGCAGGCCGCCGACCGCTGGGGACGGCGACAGGTAGTTTTTACGGCCTTAATCGGCTCGGTGATACCGCTGTATTTTTTACCGGTGGCCGATGGCTGGCCGGCTTTTGCGCTGGCGCTGCTGGCAGGGGGATTGACCGGCGCGCCGCACAGCATTATTGTGGTTATCAGCCAGTCGCTGTTGCCGGGCAAAAAGGCGATGGCCAGCGGCCTGACGCTGGGCTTTATGTTCGGCGTGGGCGCCATTGCCAATCTGGGCATCGGCCGGCTGGCCGATAGTTGGACTCTGGCCGGAGCCATGCAACTGGGCGCGGCTTTTGCCCTGGTTTCGGGCTTGATGGCGTTGGTCTTGCCCCAAACCAGGGCGGAAGTTGCAGGCCGGAGTAGTACTACAGGTTGATACTTGACGTTTTATGTTCAGTAGTTTATAATTATGTCTAGTATTCAATGATGGTTTTCACGGGTGCATTTGCCGGTTTATCTGTAGCAGGGGCGGTTCGTGAGCCGCCCCTGCCCGTCAGAGTATAGTTGACTGAGTGCCAGTAAAAGCCACCTGAAACAGACAGGGAGTATCGCTATGGCTGCCGAAACCAAAGAACTGACCCCGCCGTCGCCCCCCCCGCGTCGCCGTCGCCGGCTTTTGTTTTTAATCACCTTTATTTTGGCCCTGCTTTTGCTGGTACTGGCGTTGACGCAGTTCGGCGGCTGTTCCCAACCCAAAACGCCTCCCGCCCCAACACCCACCGCCGGAGTCACAGATACGCCCGCCCCGCCGCCGGCCACTGACACCCCGGAGCCGCCGGCCACTGATGCGCCGACGGCTACCCCAACCCCCATGACCGAAGTCCCCAATACCGGCGGTATTCTGGAAAACAGCACCCTGGTTTTCACCTTGCCGGGTATTGCCGTCTTGCTTTTGTTGATGATTGGGGCTGCGCGACAAGTGCGACTTCCACGGCGTTAGCCGGCTGCGCTAATCTGTCAGGGCGTTGAGCGCAGCCAGGGCCATGGCCCTGGCGGTGTCCGACGTCGCCCCCGGCATCGTCGCCACGGCCACCACTACCAGCGGGCGCGGCTGCCGCACAATACCCCAATACCAGCTCAAGGGAGCGCTGCCGGTTATTTCCGGCGGCACCAGCGCCGAATATTCCGACACAGTATTGCTCATCCGCCGGGCCGTGGCCGGGCTGAACAACCGCAAGCGGGTGGAGGCGGTGGGCGGCCGGGTGTAGGCCAACGTCGGCGCCGGGGCCAGACCGTCCTGGGCCACAGCGGCCATAACCACCGCCAGATGCAGGGGGGTAATGGCGATTTCCGGAGCTTTGGCCGGTAAATCATCCGGCAAATAACCGGCGGACACGGGCAGCACAAAGGGCAATTCCTGCGCCAACCGAAGCTGGCGAGCCGTGGCTGCCAGCCCTTGCCCGCTTAACGGGGCCAGCATAGCAGACAGCGGAGCCTCCAGCGGGTTTAAGGGAATGGTTGTCCCGGCCTCGGACAGGCCAATTAACCCCACCAACCGAACCATATCACCCAGCGGAAAAAGCCCTTGCGTGGCCCGATTGAGCAACGGCGACTGCGGGCTGTTTGCCAATATGTCCCATTCGGCCTCAAGGTGGTTGGGGTCAAAGGTGGGGCGGCCGGCCAAAACCAGCACCTCGCCGGAAACGGCATCCAGCACCACCACCGCGCCGGTCGCTTTGGCCCGGGCCAGGGCGGTATCTGCCGCAATTTGCGCCCCCAAATGAATCGTCACCGTGATAGTCTGCCCCACCGGCGGGCGATGCATCACGTCGTCAAGCCACGTCTGCCGGTTTTCGCCCCGTAAAATCGGGTCGAAGGCGGCTTCCAGCCCGCCGGTCCCGTAGCGCAAACTGTAATAGCCGGTCACGGTTGCCAGATTGGGGTACGGATAATGGCGGCGGGTCAAACCGTCGGGGGTAGTCAGGGTTTCGGCCAGAGGCACCCCTTGGGCGGTGACAATTTTACCCCGCTTCACGCGCTGTTCGGCAATGACCAAACGCGGATTATCGCCCCGGCTCAACAGCGCATCCGCCCGGATAATTTGCCGGTAGACCAAAGCCAGGGCCAGCAACACCCCTCCCAGCAGCATCGTATTTTGCAAAGCGCGGATATTTTTTTTCATTTCGATTCCGGTTCCGGGTCAACAAGGCCAACCGGCCGGGACAAAGGCGTTGTTCGGGTTGACAGAAAAAGGAGCAAGCCAATCATCACAAAACTGGTCAGCAGCGAACTGCCGCCGTAACTGACCAGCGGCAGAGTGACGCCCGTCAGGGGGATGAGTTTCAGCGCGCCCCCGGCGATGACAAAAACTTGCAGGCCAATCATAAACCCCAGGCCGGTGGCTAAAAGCTGTTGAAAATGGGTGCGGCTGCGCAAAGCGATAAAAAACGCGCGCTGGATAATCAGGCCGAACAGGGCCGACACGGCCAGCGCCCCCAACAAGCCGTACTCTTCGGCAATGGCGGCAAAGACGAAATCGGTGTGAACCACCGGAATAGCAGTGGGCAATCCCTGCCCCAGCCCCTGCCCAAACCAGCCGCCGGCAGCAAAGGCCAGCAGCGATTGCACCACCTGAAACGAGCGGCCGGCGGGGTCAAGCCACGGATTCCACCAGCTTTCTACCCGCAGGGCGACGTAATCGAACATGCGATAACCGATGATGACGGCGGTCAGCAGCAACCCCCCGCCGATGAGCAGGTAGCGCTTTTGGCCCACGGCCACGTACAGCATCGCCAAAAATGTGCAGAAAAAAAGCAGGGCCGCGCCCAGGTCTCGCTGCCAAAAAAGCAGCAAAACCGAAAACCCCCACATCAGCAGCATGGGGCCAAAATAGGCCGGATGCGGCAGGGCCAAACGACCCACTCTGGCTTCCACGTCTATCATCTGGCGGCGGCGGTCGCTGAGGTACACGGCCAAAAAAACCACCAGCAAAATCTTCAACGGTTCCGAAGGTTGA
Organism: Chloroflexota bacterium; assembly: GCA_024278015.1. Lineage (GTDB taxonomy): Bacteria > Chloroflexota > Anaerolineae > 4572-78 > 4572-78 > JAJRUC01. The sequence continues at coordinate 4,201 of JAJRUC010000508.1, read as the reverse complement.
AAATACATCCCGCCGAACCCCAGCCACAACCGGGCGCCATAGCCGCTGGGGTTCACCCCCAAAATCAGCGTGGCGGCCAGCAAAGCCAGGCCGGCCAGCAGCCAGGTGTATTTGTACTGCCGCAGCCAGGCAAGACTGCGGGGAATCAGGGTAACGGCCAGCAAGGCGCAACCGGAAACAACAAGCCACACCAGTTGGCGCACCAGAAAATTCGGGGCCAGGCGGGCTACCATCAGCAACCCCAGGCCGGCCAACAGCGCGGTCAGGGGCAGTAAAAAAGGGTCAACGGCGGGCAGTCGCCGCCGTAACAAAACCGCAATGCCCCAAAACACCGCGCTCCACACCGCCACGGCCGCCCCGTATTCCCACCGAAAACCGTTCAGCAGGGTCAGGTGAGTAAATCCAGTAACGATGAAAAAAAATGGCAGAAGCATAACGCGCTCAATCACCCGTCACGTAATAGTCAGGGGCAGTTCGCAAGCCGCCCCTGCAAAGGCCGGCGCCGGGGCACGAAGCACCGTGTCCCGGCGGAAGCTCAACCGGATTCACTGCCGGCTACAGGTATTTCCCGGCCAGCAGCCGGAATTTCGCTCTGGCTTTGTCGGAAACGGCCTTGCGGTCAGTCAGGATGGCATTGGCCAGGGCGTGATGCGCGGGCCAATCCGGTTCAGCGGCCAGCTTGGGCGCCACATTTTTGATGGCCTTTTGGGCGGTAGCCACATTGCCCAGCAGGGTTTTGATGACCATCTCCACCGTGACCGGCTCTTCGGTTTCGTGCCACACATCGTAATCGGTCACGTGGGCCATTGTGGCGTAAGCGATTTCCGCCTCGCGGGCCAGAATCGCTTCCGGGACGGCGGTCATGCCGATGATGTCGCAGCCCCATTGTCGAAAGATATTGCTTTCGGCTTTGGTGCTGAAGCGCGGGCCTTCGATAACCACAAACGCGCCCCCCATGTGAACGGGCCGCTCGCCGGTTTCGGCCACGGCCTCGTACAGCAAACGTGAAAGTTCCGGGCAGAAAGGTTCGGCGCTGCCCACGTGAACCACCAGTCCCTCACCAAAAAAACTCAAATCGCGCAGGCGGGTGCGGTCTACAAGCTGGTCAGGGATAACGATGTGGCCGGGGGCGTATTCCTCTCGCAGGCTGCCGCAGGCGCTCACGCTAATGATGTATTTTACGCCCAGACTCTTCAGGGCGTAGATATTGGCTTTGCTGTTCAGTTCGGTGGGAGAAATGCGATGGCCCCGCCCGTGCCGGGGCAAAAAGGCTACCCGCCGGCCTTCCAAAACGCCCACAATAATGGCGTCGGAGGGGGCGCCGAAGGGGGTGCTGACCGAAACCTCTTCAATATCCGTCAGCCCGTCCATTTGATACAAACCACTGCCGCCAATAATTCCAATTTTAACCGTTTCCATTGGCACTCCTTTTTAGATTGCAGATTTCAGGAAGGGGTATATTTTAACCGTTATCCGCCGCAAACTCAATTTTTACATTGGCGGATAAAGCCATTGGGGAAATTTTCTGCCACCGCCAGGTGGGCCGCCACCTCACCAATGGCGGTAAAGGGGACAAACGGCACGTCGTTTTGGCGGCAATAATCGGCCAGGCGTTGGCCGCGCCGGGCAAACAGATGGTCGGCTTTGGTGGCGGCGGGAATATCAGAGATGCCATCGCCAATAAAAACCACCCGATACCCCTGCCGCCGGGCTTCTTGCAGGGCGGCGGCCTTGTCGTGCCCAAAGGGGGTCTCGTCTCTAAAATGGACGCGCCACCTTCGGCCCTCAATCTGCACCCGGTTGGCCCGAATTTCAAGCGGGGGCAGGTTCAACGGGGTCAAATATTCGCGAATAATTTGCTCGAACCCGCTGGACAGAACAACCAGCGGAATGTCGGCCGCAACTGCCCACTGCACCAGGTGCGGAAAGGTGTGGTCGATGTTGTTTTTGGCGAACAGCAACTGCCGGGCTTCGGCCCAGGTCAGGTTCACGCCGGCGTATTGGGCTAAAAACCCCGCCCGAAAGCTGACCGCGTTTTCGGCAATCCGGTCATCAATCCGGCGGCGGGCGGCGCGCCCAATGCAGGCATCAACCAGCAAATTGCCGGTGTCAACCCGGCTAATCGTGCCGTCAAAATCGGAAAAAATTTTCAGGGGCTTTGTGGTGGTAATTTTGCCAGCTCCGCATCCAGTTTCATGAAAAAGTGTTTGATATGCCGGCCGTTCTCGCCCAAATCGGCGCGCCCCACTCTGGAGGCGCTGTAAACGTCCACCTGCCAATCTGCTGTGCCTGTAACGGGCTGCACGGTCACGGCCAAATCATCAATGAACACCACAACCGGCACTTCCACGGCCAGTCGCCCCCCCTGCCGAGGGGCAAAATCGGCAAAGGTGATGGTCCAGGGCTGGCCGTAGGTTGCCAGCGATTGCACGGCGGCCAGGCCGGCCTGATAAAGCTGCCCGGCAGAGTAGTTTGAATAGCGACGAGTCTTTAAATCCGGCAGCGGGTTGATGAACGACGTGGCTTCGGTATTGCGGGCGTCTATGTCAAAGCGATAGCCCGTCAATTTCAGGCCGATGGGGATGGCTGCCACCAGCAACAGGCAGGCCCCGGCCCACGAGAGTCGCCACGCCCATTTTTTGGCCCGCCACAGCCGCCTGATTTCAAAGGGCAAGGTAATTATCAGCCCCGACAGGGCAATGGCCCATATCACTTCCCAGGGAATGAGTGAAATTTGCATGCTACGCCCTCCGTTCCAGTCGATATTGCCGCCGGCCGAACTGAAGCACATCGCCGGGGCGCACCCGCGTCCGCTGCTGCACCAGTTTGTCATTAAGGCGCGTGCCGTTGGTGCTGCCCAGGTCTGCCAGCCACCAGATTCCATCCTGACGGGCCAGCGTGGCGTGATGGGCTGAAACAAAATCATCCGTCAAAATGATACTGTTATCTTCGGCCCGCCCGATGGCGTTGACCGGGGCCAACGGCTGCGCGGAGGCCGGCTGCCGGACAGGCTGTAAAACAAAGCCGGTGGGGGCGGCGCGCCGAGCCTGCTGCCATATCCGGTATCCGGTCTGCCCCAAAAACAGATACAACACCACGGCGGCCACAATTCTCAGGGCCAGAAGCGCCCAGTCAACCATTACGCCGGCCTGTGTTCAATTTCAATAATCACCCGGCCCAGTTTCAGCCGGTCGCCCGCTTTGAGGGGCGTGGGCGCGGTCAGGGGCGCATCGTTCAGCCACAGGGGCTGGTTTCGGCTTAAATTTTGGGCGTAATACAGCCCGTTCTGCCGCCGAAGCTGGGCGTGATAACGCGACACGGTTTCTTCGGCCAGCGCCACATCGTTGCAGCTGCTGCGTCCCAGGCGCACCACCGGCATACGCAAGGGGATGATTTGGCCGTCGGGCAGGCGCAAAACCCACTCGCCCGCCGCCGCCTGGGGCATTTGGCGGGTGTCGGCCCCTTCTGCCGGGCCGGTGACAACCCGTATCTGCCCGGCGGGGACATCGGCCCCGGCGCTGACCGATACCTGCAACGGGGCCGGAGCCGCGCAACGCGCTTCGGCCATTAATGCGGTCAGATACCGCTTCACCGCTTCCGTCTCGGCGGCTATATCCGACCGGCGGGCCAACGCCTGAAAATCGGCTTCGTTCAGCAAAATCCGGTAGCCTGCCGGCGCAGTACCGTCTTCCGCCCGCGCCGATTCCATAGCGGCGGCCAGCGCTTTGGTTAAATCGGCGGGGTGCAGACCGGGTTTAAACAGGCGGCTAAACGGCTGTTCGATGAGCTGCTCTACAAATTTTTCCAAACGTTTAAACGATTCCACAAGAAAAATTATAGTGGGGCGCGCGACGAAAAGCAAACCCCCCACTACTCCAGATTTAGGAGTGAGGCCGGTTTGTGCTAAAATATACTCAACCGCGTCATAAAATAACAGTAACTACTCAGGCATCAGAGATAAAGTTACCAGTTAGAGCGGCTTTGCCATTTTTTCCCCCCCTCAATCCCCCCGTTGACGGGGGGAAGTGTTACATTCTCCCCCCTCACGAGGGGGGGGTGAGTGGTTACAAATAACATGGATTTGCAGGAATGCGCCGGTTTTTGTAGGGGCGACTCTTGTGGTCGCCCAAATTCGGGCTGAAACACAGGGCAACCACAAGGGTTGTCCCTACCCCGAACCAACATATATCAGTGAAAAACC
>JAJRUC010000507.1 GCA_024278015.1 Chloroflexota bacterium | reverse complement strand
CGCGCTGGGCCTCATCGACGATACGTGGCTGGTGGTGGGCATTATCCTGACGATTGGCCTGTTTTTGCTGTGGCTGCTGTTTGCCTTGCTGCTGTCTGTGGCGCTGATGCCCATCATCGAGTTAAGTTGGCGCTACACGGCCTTGCTGCAAACGGGCGTTATAAACAGCCTGAAGCAAAGCCTCGCCCTGCTGCGGGCGCGTTTCAAGGACATAGCCGTGACGGTGGCGCTGTTGATTGGCGCGGCTTTTGCGTGGGCCATTGTCTCGTTCATCATCACCATCATCATGCTGGTGGTGGCCGTCATGGTGGCTGCCGTTCCGGGCGGCATTGGCTATCTGCTCACCCGGGAAGTGTTTGTGGGCGTGTTGGCGGCCCTGCCCTTCTTCCTAATCGTCCTGATTTTCCCCCTGGCGTTTGTGTCCGGCCTGTATTTGATTTTCCGGTCTGCGGTGTGGACGCTGGCCTTCCGGGAACTGACCGCCGGCCCCGCCCCGGCAGATGACGACGAAACCGAAGCCGGAAACGCCATTGCGGCCGAAACGAGCGCAACGCGCGGAACGGAGGAACTTCCACCGGGCCCCGAACCCGAACCCTGAAACTCGAAACCCAATCACCCTCCCACGCGCTTGACCTTGTAGCCCAGCGACGATAACTTCGCCATAATTTTGTCGCGGTGATTGCCCTGCACCTCAATGCTGTCTGCCTTGCCGGTTCCGCCTGCGCCGCAATCCTGCTTCAGCCTTTTTTCCAGCGCTTTCAAATCCGGGGCAGACAGTTGAAAACCGGCGGCCACCGTCACAATTTTCCCCTTCCGTTTCTTTTTATCGAGCATAACCCGGATGGTTTGTTGTTGCGGCGGCAGGCTTCGACCCGGCCCACGGGGTTTCGGTTGCGACAAATTGGCCTCGCTGCGGGTTGAATAGACAAGTCTCGGCGGTTTTTTCGACATCGGCAGTACTCCGGCTCTCGTTTTTCAGCATACCTATCTTAATCCGGCGAAGATAATTTCGCAAAAAAACAATTTCTTGCCCAAAGATTTTCCCAAACATCCATCGACGGGTATCATATAATCTATGACAAATCCTGACCGTTATTTTTATACAGACCACCCGTTGGAAAAAGGATTCCTGGTGGGCGTAGATATGCGCTCAACGCGGTTCCGGGCCGGCACGCTGTCAACCGAAGATTCGCTGGAAGAACTGGCCGCGCTGGCCGCCACCGCCGATGTGGAGGTGCTGGGCGGCGCCATTCAGCGTCTGAACAAGCCGAACCCGGCCACGCTCATCGGCAGCGGCAAGGTGCAAAGCCTGAAAGAGTACAAAGCTGAACTGGACATTGAGGTATTCATCTTCGATGATGAACTTAGCCCCCGCCAGCAGCGCGGGCTGGAAAAAGAGCTGGAAGTAAAGGTGCTGGACCGCACGGCCCTCATTCTGGATATTTTTGCCCGCCACGCCCGCACCAAAGAGGGCCAGTTGCAGGTTGAACTGGCCCAGCTTGAGTATCGCCTGCCCCGCCTGACCCGGCTGTGGACTCACCTGGCCCGGCAGGCCGGTGGACGGGCCGGCGGGGCGCAAGGAGGCGTGGGCGTGCGCGGCCCCGGCGAAACCCAGCTTGAAGTTGACCGCCGGGAAATCAACCGGCGCATCGCCGCGCTGAAGGACAATCTGGAAAAAGTGCGGGGCCATCGGGCGCGGCACCGGGCGCGACGCAAACAGCAACACGTACCGGTCATCGCTGTGGTGGGCTATACCAACGCCGGTAAAAGCACCCTGCTCAACACACTCGTTCAGCAGGCCGGTCTGGAATCTGGCGGCGCGCCGATTTATGTGGCCGACCGGCTTTTCGCCACCCTGGACCCCACCACCCGGCGCATTATTTTGCCCGCCGGACGCGAGGTGCTGGTCAGCGACACGGTCGGTTTTATTCAAAAGCTGCCCACGCAACTGGTGGCCGCTTTTCGGGCCACGCTGGAAGAAGTGACCGAGGCCGATTTGTTGCTGCACGTCGTTGATATTACCCACCCCAACGCCGCCGGGCAGGCCCAGGCCGTGGCCGAAACCCTGCGCCGGATTGAGGCCACCCACATCCCTGTGTTGACCGTTTTCAACAAAATGGATGTCTTTTCCGGCGATGCGGCTGAAGCCCAAAGTCAATTGGCCGCCTACGCCGACAGTATTCCGGTCAGCGCCAAAACCGGCTTCGGCCTGCCGAACTTGCTGGCCCGGATTGAAGCCCAGTTGCAGCGGCAAATGGTTTCGCTGCGGCTATTTTTGCCCTACGCCGAAGGCCAACTTGTATCTTTGCTGCACGATGAAGCCGTCATCGAAACAGAATTTCACGATGAACACGGCACCCATCTGACCGCCACCGTGCCGGAACAACTGGCTTCGCGCTTTGAGCCGTATCTGGAAAAATAACAGACAGCACACCGGGGGTATCTTCCGATGAAAAATTTTCTGAATCGACTGGCCGAAATCAAAGGTATTTTGCCGTTGAGCGGCCTGGTTTTGGTGTTAATCAGTTTGATTGCCCAGTTTGCGCCCGCGCCGGCTTTTTTAACCACCGGAAACTGGCTGCTGCACGTGGGAGTCCTCATCGGTTTGGGCGGCTTGCTGGTGGCCGATGCCCTGTAAGGGGAGCGCATGGACGCCTTAACCGCCCTGTCCCCGCTGGACGGCCGCTACGCGGCCAAAGTTTCCGGCTTGAAGGAGGCGTTTTCGGAATACGCCCTGATAAAACACCGGCTGCTGGTAGAGGTGGAATGGTTGCTGGCCCTGTCGGAATGGGAGGCCATTGCCGAACTGCGGCCCTTTACCCCTGCCGAACAGCGGCGATTGCGCGCGCTGGTCTCCGGCTTCGATGTGCAGGCGGCGCAAGCGGTCAAAGCCATCGAGGCGGAAACCAGGCACGATGTGAAAGCCGTTGAATATTACCTGAAGGCCCAACTGGCCGAAAGCGGGTTGTCGGCCCAGGTGGAATTTGTCCATTTTGCCTGCACCTCTGAAGATATTAATAACCTGGCCTACGCCTTAATGCTTAAACGCGGCCTGACCGAGGTGTGGCTGCCTGCCGCCCGGCAATTGCAGGCCGCCTTGCGGGAGAGGGTTGAACAGTATCGGGCGACGCCGATGTTGGCCCGCACCCACGGGCAGGCGGCCTCGCCCACCACGCTGGGCAAGGAACTGGCCGTGTTCGCGCATCGATGGGGGCGGCAACTGGCTCAAATTGAAGGGCAGGAATATCTGGGCAAAATCAACGGCGCGGTTGGAAACTTTAACGCTCACGCTGTGGCTTATCCGCAGGCTGACTGGCCCGGATTCGCCAAAAATTTTGTGGAATCGCGTCTGGGGTTGACCTTCAACCCGCTCACCACCCAAATTGAACCGCACGATTATATGGCCGAACTGTGTCATAAACTCATCCGTTTCAATACCATCGGCCTTGATTTGGCCCGCGATATGTGGCTGTATATTTCAAAGGGATACTTGAAAGAGGCAGCCGTCGCCGGCGAAGTGGGGTCATCGACCATGCCGCACAAAATCAACCCCATTGACTTTGAAAACGCGGAGGGCAATTTTGGCCTGGCCAACGCTCTGCTGGCCTTTATGGCCCAAAAATTGCCGGTCTCTCGCTGGCAGCGCGACCTGTCAGACTCGACAGTTTTGCGGAATTGGGGCGTGGCGACAGGCCATTCGCTGCTGGCGGCGCAATCGCTGCAAAAAGGGTTGTCCAAAATTTCAGTAAACAAGGCGCTGTTGCAGGCCGAACTGGACGCTTCGTGGGCGGTGCTGGCCGAAGCCGTGCAAACGGTTATGCGCCAGGCGGGCATTAACCGGCCCTACGAGCAACTCAAAACCTTTACCAGAGGCAAGGCCATTACGCAGGCGCAACTGGCGGCCTTTATCAAAAGTCTGCCCCTGCCCCCGGCCGACAAGGCGCGTCTGCTGGCTTTGTCGCCCCAACATTATACCGGCCTGGCAAAGGAACTGGCGCAAATTGTGTTGGATTAGCCTGAAACGCAAGTCAGGAAATTACCACTTGAAATGTATCTGTGCTATACTTAATAATAGAAGAAAACAGTGGGATGAGGCCGTTGGATTCGGGGCAATGAACCGGCGTCACATTCAAATTGACAGGCATAACAGGTTATTTGATTGTCTTGAGAAATATGCTAAACTGAAATCAGACGAACTGAAGCCAGGTGAATCCGGGGTATTATGACAGCACATATCTTGATGATTGAAGATGATAAAGAAATGGTAACTCTCGGCAAGCTCATTTTAGAGCGCGAAGGGTATGTTGTTTCTTTTGCCTACAATGGTGAGGATGGCCTGAAGTTTATTGCCGAAAACAAAGACAATATCGACCTGCTGTTGCTGGATATTATGCTTCCCAACATTTACGGCTGGGAAATTCTGGAGCAGGTTAAAGCCGATGAAGCAACCCGGCATATTCCGGTGATTATGCTCACCGCCCGCCATTATCTGGAAGACGAAGGCGAAACCAGCAAATACGCCGATTTGTTCAGCGATTATGTGGTGAAGCCGTTTGTCGTCAGAGACCTGCTCAACAAAATTGCCACCGTCCTGGAAGCCAAAACTACCACCGTAGATAATTAATCACCTGTTGCCAAATAAAAAAGCCGGCAGATGCGCCGGCTTTTTGTGTTTTCTGGTAAAAAAACGTTACATTCGCGCCGTGGTCTGATAGTCGGGCGTGTCAGATTCCGAGACAAAATACGAGTAACAGGCTTCGTCAATGAGCGAGGGGGTCATATGATACGGCTCGCTCACATAATCGCACAACGAAACCACAATCTTCAGTAAATCTCTGGGATGCACCGACTGAAGTTTGCGGTTTTTCTGGTAGTACCATGTCTGCAACAGATGAATGAACGTCTCTTTATCGAAGGGAACTTTCAAACTTTCGCACATCGTTCTGAAAATCCGGTAAAACATCTTCTCATCCGGGCTAAAAACGCCAACCTTCATCTGGATGCGACGCAAAAACGCATCATCCACCAATTGTTCCGGGTCCAGGTTGGTGCTGAAGACGATAAGCTGTTTGAAGGGAACCTGGAACGTTTGGCCCGTTTGCAGGCGGAACAGGTCAATTTCCGTCTCCAGGGGCACAATCCAGCGGTTAAGCAGTTGGGTGGGGCTAATCTGCTGGCGGCCAAAGTCATCGATGAGGAACATGCCGCAATTGGCCTTCATTTGCAAAGGGGCTTCGTAAAACTTGGCGGTCAGGTCGTAGCGCAAATCGAGGCTGTCCATCGTCAGTTCTCCGCCCACAATCACAAAAGGCCGCCGGTACGAGCGCCACCGGGGGTCGATATTCGGATTGGGTTCGGTGGGCACTTCGCGGTGGATAAGTTCATCGTAAAGTTGAATAACCTGCCCGCCGACGGTGATGGCATGGGGCAGCCAGATCGGGTCGCTGCCGGCCACCAGCATACCCACCGCCTGGGCGATGGTCGTTTTGCCGTTTCCCGGCGGGCCGTACAGAAATATCGACGTGCCGGCATTGACCGCCGGGCCAATCCGCCGGTGAAAATTGGGGGCCAGAATGAGGTGGCTCAAGGCTTGCTGCACCCGCTCCGGGCTGATTGCCTCTTTGCGGGTCTGTTTCAAAATGGCCCGATTGTATTTTTCAATCGGCACCGGGGCCGGGCCGGTGTACTGCGAGCGTTCAAACGCATCGCGGGCGCGGTCTTTGCCTTCATCGGTCATGGCATACAGATACCCCCGCCGGCCCAGGCCCCCCGTCCCCCGCCGAACTTCAAGCAGGTGGTCTTGTTGCAACCGGGCCAGAATTTCATCAACAATTTTGAACGGCAGGCGGATAACCTGCTGAATATCGTTGCCGGTGGCCTGCCCGTAATTAAAATAATAGCGTAAAATAATGTCAATTGCTACTGAAACGGGAATATCCAGTTCGTCTAAACTTGAGGAAGGCGCCAGAATAGCTTCCATAACGTGTCGACCCACCTTTACTTTTGGAGAGGGTTGTCAGCCAACCGCATCAATTTGTAAAAACCTGGTTCTATTGAGGACGTGAAACATTCTGTTGAAATCTTACCTTATTTTCCTTGCTTAGGCAATAATTCGACAAAATGAAAGAGGGTATTTTCCGGCGCGCCATTTTCAAAACCTGTTCTTGAAATATACTGCATTATCTCGTACAATATGAAGAAGGATATAGCACTAAGGTACTTATCAAGACAAGGAGAGAGCAATGGGGCAACTGGGTGAAAAATATTATACTATCCGTCAGGCCGCCGATAAACTGAGCGTCAATCCGCGTACCATCAATCGCTGGATTCACAAAGGCAAACTGGAAGCCGTGAAATTGCCGGGCCGGGCCGGCGGCGAATTCAGAATCTCGGCCACGGAAGTAGACCATTTGCTGGGCGAACCCTCAACCGATGAAGTGGAAAGCATCCGCGTTGAGCGTAATCGCCTGCGGGAAATTTTGCAAATTATGTGGGGCGACGCTGAACGCGCCATTTATGTTGCCGGTAAAGGGTACGAACTTTACCTTACGCCTGAACTGCGAGAGAAAATCAGACACGTGTTGAGTAAATGACCATGCAAGTTAAATCGAATATCTGGTTTGAGGTTGACGGTCGGGTTGTTTTAAGCCGGTGGCGTATCCGTTTGCTGCAGGCTATTGAGCAGACAGGCTCCATCTCCAAAGCAGCCGACCTGATGGACGTGCCCTATCGCCGCGCCTGGGAAAAAATCCACGAATCTGAAGTGCGACTGGGTTTCAAGCTGGTGGAAACCCAGGTGGGGGGCGTGGGCGGCGGCGGCGCCCGCCTCACTGCCGCCTGCATCGACCTGATTCAAAAATACGATACCATTGTCAAAGGCCTGGGCGCTGTGCTGCTTCAGCGCTTTGAAGACACATTCGATACCTGACCATAATTTTTTTTGTCACTCGTTATGTGTTATAATCATAGCGATTGCCTTTCCGGGCATTTTGTCAACCTGATTCACCATAATCCAACGAGGAAATATTATGCAAAAACGTCACGTCATCCAATTCTTTTTGCTGTTTGTTTTATTGACCGCTTTGGGCGGGCAAAGTTTGGCCCAGAACGCAACTTCACCCTGCGCCACCGAAGTGACCGTGCCACTAAACGACTGGCTCTCCAAAATTGCGGAAAAGACCTACGGCAATCCGCTGGCCTATCCGGCCATTGTGCAGGCCACCAATGCTGCCGCTGCTACCGACAACAGTTTCACCGCCATCGAAAACCCGGACCTGATTGAACCGGGCTGGAAGTTGTGTCTCCCTTCGCCGGAGGAAGCCGTAACCTATTTGGACCCGGCTGTCACCGTGGCCCAACCGACCACCTCGGTGGGGCGGCTGATACTGGCTACCACCACCAGCACCGAAAATTCGGGGTTGCTGGCCTATATTCTACCCGATTTTGAAGCCAAATTCCAGGCCGATGTTGATGTGGTGGCCGTGGGCACGGGCCAGGCCCTGGCCCTGGGGCGCAACGGCGATGCCGATGTGCTGCTGGTGCATGCCCGCGCCAAAGAAGATACCTTTGTGCGCGACGGCTACGGCGTCAATCGTCAGGATGTAATGTATAACGATTTTGTCATCGTCGGCCCGGCCGGCGACCCGGCGGGCGTGGCCGGTATGACCGATGCCGCCGCCGCGCTGGCCCAAATTGCCCAAACCGAAAGCCCGTTTGTCTCTCGCGGCGATGATTCCGGGACGCACACCAAAGAAAAAGCGATCTGGTCTTTGGCCGACCTGAACCCCGCCGGAGACTGGTACATCTCTGCCGGGCAGGGTATGGGCGCGGTGCTGACCATGGCCAACGAACAGCAAGCCTACACGCTCAGCGACCGGGCCACCTATCTGGCCCGCACCCTGGAAGGGATTGACCTGCAAATTCTGGTTGAGGGCGACCCTGTTCTGTTCAACCCCTACGGCGTCATCGCCGTCAATCCGTTGCTGCACCCCCACACCAATTTCGACGGGGCAACGGCCTTCATCAACTGGCTCACCGACCCGGAAACGCAAGCCCTGATTTTCACCTTCGGCGTTGACAAATTCGGCGTGCCGCTATTCACGCCCGATTCGGTGCAATGGCGCAATCGATAGGGGCGCGCCCAATTGACAGGGCAAACTTGCGTAAATCAGCCGGAAACGGTAAAAAGGATGGGGAGCAGGGGCGCGAAGCATCGCGCCTCTGCCATGTTTCCCGTAAGGGCAGTTTGCGAACCGCCTCTACCTGTCGCATTTTTTTCAAAAGACGAGACCATCCGCCATGCATGACATGTTCAGCGGCCTGCTCCAGGCCATCGACCTGATACTTAATCTTGACCCCCTGCTGTTTGAAATTATCCTCCGCTCGCTTTATATGTCCGGCATTGCCCTGTTCATCAGCACGGCGCTGGGTATTCCGGTGGGGGCGTGGCTGGGTTTTAAAAAATTTGCGGGCCGCAAAGTGGTGACGATTTTTCTTTACACGGGGATGGGCCTGCCGCCGGTGGTGGTGGGCCTGTTTGTGTACCTCATCTTCTCCAGAAGCGGCCCTCTGGGTGATTTGCAATGGCTCTTCAGCCTGAAGGCCATGATTGTGGCTCAGGTGGTTATCTCGTTTCCGCTGGTGGCCGGGTTTTCGATGGCCGCCGTGATGGGGCTGGACCCCAACCTGGCCCGCCAACTGCAATCGCTGGGGGCCACGCCCTGGCAAATGGGCGTGACCATGCTCACCGAAGCCCGCACCGGCGTGTTCGCCTCGGTAGTGGCCGGCTTCGGCTCCATCATCTCGGAAGTGGGGGCGGTCATGATGGTTGGCGGCAATATCGAAGGCCGGACGCGGGTGTTGACCACCGCCATTGTCCTGGAAACCAGAAAAGGTAATTTTGATTTGGCAATTGCCCTGAGCATTGTGTTGCTGTCTTTATCGTTTTTAACCAATACCCTGATTTTGCGGTTGCAGGAGGGAAACTTTGTCCGGCGCTAACCCCCTTTACCGGCTGCAAAACGTAACCCGGCAATACGATGGCCGCGTGGTGCTGAATGTGACCCACCTGGAAATTTTTCAGGGCGAAATTCTGGCGCTGGTCGGCCCCAGCGGCGCCGGAAAAAGCACCCTGCTGCGGCTGTTGAACTTTCTGGAAGCGGCCTCGTCCGGCCAAATTACCTTTGCCGGCCGCGCCGTCAACGGCGCGCCGCCCCCGTTGCCCGTTCGCCGCACCGTGACAACCGTGTTCCAGCGGTCTGTTTTGCTGAACCGCACCGTCTTCGAGAACGTGGCCTATGGCCTGCGCCTGCGCGGAGACCGCAAGGTGCGGGCCAAAGTGTACGAACAGTTGGTGCAGGTGCGGCTGGAACACATGGCCCGCGCCAAAGCGCAATCGCTCAGCGGCGGCGAAATTCAGCGCGTGGCCCTGGCCCGCGCGCTGGCCTTGCGGCCCCGCGTGCTGCTGCTTGATGAGCCGACCGCCAATCTGGACCCGGCCAACGTGGCCCTGATTGAAACCATCATCGCCGCTGTGAACCGCCGCCACGGGGTGACAGTGGCGCTGGTAACGCACAATACCTTTCAGGCCCGCCGGTTGGCCCATCGCACCGCCCTGATACTTGAGGGCCGCATTGTTGAAGTGGCCCCCACCGAAACCATCTTCACCGCCCCCGCCGACCCCCGCACCGGGGCGTTTATTCGCGGCGAGATGGTCTATTGACGCAAACCATGCTACAATTTCACAAGAAACTCACAGCCGGAATGGAAATGAATCATGAAACGTGATGCGCAATTGACCATTCCCCATTCCCACAGGAGTAACCCATGCCGGAATCGCCATATCCTATGCTGCCCGTTGAAGAAGCCCTGAGTCTTGTTTTGCAAAATGTATCTGCCTTGCCGCCCGAAACCGCGTCTTTTGATGAGGCCCTGGGCCTGGTGCTGGCCGAAGATATTATCGCCGCCGACTCGCTGCCGCCGTTTCCGGCCTCTACCGTTGATGGCTACGCCGTGCCGGCCGCCGATAGCGGCCCGCGCCGGATTGTAGGCAACCAGATGGCCGGTTACATGGCCGACATCGCCCTTGCGCCGGGCCAGGCCGCTCGCGTAACCACCGGCGCCCCCATTCCGCCGGGAGCCGACGCCGTAGTGATGGTGGAAGATACCATCGAAGCGGATGGCCTGCTGCGCCTGACTACCGCCCTCAAAACCGGCGACAACATTCGGCCGGTGGGGTTTGATGTGGAAGCCGGCCGGCGCGTGCTGACCGCCGGAACCACCCTTAACCCCGCCGAAATCGGCTTGCTGGCGACCGTGGGCCAAACCACTGTGCGCGTCTATCCGCGCCCCGCTGTGGCCGTCATGTCCACCGGCGACGAAGTGGTAGCCCCCGACCGGCCCCTGCAACCGGGCCAAATTCGAGACGCCAACCGCTTTGCCTTGCTGGGCGCGGTGCGGCAAGCGGGCGGCCTGCCCCTGAACATGGGCATCATCGCCGACCAAACCGCCGGTTTGGCTCAAACCATCAACCGCGCTCTGGCCGCAGCGGACGTTATCATCACCTCCGGCGGCGTTTCGATGGGCCAACTTGATCTGGTCAAGCCCTATCTGGCCGAACACGGCGCGCTCCTGTTTGGCCGGGTGCGGGCCAAACCGGGCAAACCCGTCACCTTCGGCCTGTTGCAGGGCAAACCCTTCTTCGCCCTGCCCGGCAATCCGGTCAGCGCCCTGGTCAGCTTTGAGAATTTTGTACGCCCCGCCTTGCGGAAAATGGCCGGACAAACGCAATTGTTCAGGCCGCGCCGGAGCGTCATCCTGCAAAACGATGTGCGCCATACCCCGGACCGCACCGAATTTCAGCGGGCCGTCATCACCCGCCAATCCGACGGCAGTTTGACCGCGTCCACCACCGGCGGCCAGCAATCAAGCCGCCTGCTTTCGTTGCAGGGAGCCAACGGCCTGATAATTTTGCCCCACGGCCACGGCAATTTCTCTGCCGGCAGCCGGGTGCAAGCCATCATTCTGGATGACGTTGGGTAGCAACCCCCTCCCTAACCCTCCCCCCCTAAAAAGGGGAGGGGACATTCCCCCCCCAAAAAAGGGGGGAAGCAGGGGAGGGTGAATTTTCCAAAAACAACCGTTTCCGCCAATGTCCAAACAATCCCTGTATACTTAAAATTGGAGGAATTCGCGTCAATTCGTTGCGCATATTGAAGTGTAAGAACATGACAAATCAGAAATCCGAACCCCGCAACCCGAACCCCGCAACCCCCATCATCGTGGTGGGGGGCGGCCTGGCCGGCAGCGAAGCCGCCTGGCAAATTGCCAGGCGCGGCCTGGCGGTGACGCTGGTCGAAATGCGCCCCCAAAAAACCACGCCCGCCCACACCACCGGCTACCTGGCCGAACTGGTGTGCAGCAATTCGCTGGGCAGCAACTTGCCGGACCGCGCCCCCGGCCTGCTCAAAAACGAACTGCGCCGCCTGGGGTCGATGGTGTTGCAGGCCGCCGAAGCCGCCGCCGTGCCTGCCGGCGGGGCGCTGGCCGTCGACAGGACCGTCTTTGCCCAAACCGTCACCGGGCGCATTGCCGCCGAGCCGCTCATCACCCTTAAACGGATGGAAGTGACCGGCATCCCCCCCGGCCCGGCGGTCATCGCCACCGGGCCGCTCACTGCGTCGGCGCTGGCCGGGGCTATTGCCGATTTGAGCGGCAGCGGCAATCTGTACTTTTACGATGCCCTGGCCCCCATTGTGGCCGCCGATTCCATTGATATGACCATCGCCTTCCGGGCCAGCCGCTACCAGCGCGGCGAAATTGCCGAGGGCGATTACATCAATTGCCCCTTCACCAAAGAAGAATACGATGAATTTGTGGCCGCGCTGCTGGATGCGGAGAAAATCGAGCTAAAGAAATTTGAAGCGGACGATATGCGCCAAAACTTCTTTGAAATGTGCCTGCCCGTCGAAGAGATGGCCCGGCGCGGGCACCGGGCGCTGGCCTTCGGCCCCATGCGCCCGGTGGGCCTGACCGACCCGCGCACCGGCAGATGGCCTTACGCCGTCATCCAGCTTCGGCAGGATAATCTGGCTGCATCGCTGTATAATCTGGTCGGCTTTCAAACCAATTTGCGCCAGGGAGAGCAAAAGCGGGTCTTTCGCATGATTCCCGGTTTGCAAAAGGCCGAATTTTTGCGCTACGGCATGATGCATCGCAACACGTACATCAATGCCCCCGCCCTGCTTGAGCCGACTATGCAGTGGCGCGCCCGCCCCGATTTGTTCTTCGCCGGGCAAATTGTCGGCGTGGAAGGCTATGCCGGCAACATTGGCGCCGGGCTGCTGGCCGGCGTCAACATCGCCCGGCAGGTTAAGGGCGAACCCCTGCTGACCCTGCCCAAAACGACCATGCTCGGCGCGCTGGCCCATTACATTTCCCGCGCCACCCCCACCAACTTCCAGCCGATGAAGGCCAACTTTGGCATTTTGCCCCCCCTTGCGGAGAAAGTTCGCAACAAACGGGCGCGGCATCAAGCCTGTGTTGACCGCGCCCTGGCCGATTTGGAGGCGGCGCTATCATGAAACACGCCCCCCTGGCCGCCTGGCTTGAACATTGCGTCGAACTGATTGCACTGGAAAATAATCAGTTCGATGTGGCTTTGTTTGAAGGCGTGTTGCAGGCGGCCGCCACCGGCAGCGCTACTATGCTCGATTCTGTGGTGAACAGCGCCGCCCGCAACGCCGTGGCCGTCAACCAGCCCCTTGAGCGCGTTCTGGGCGACGTGCAAGCCGTTAAACTGTGGTTGTGGGAACGCCTGGAAGGGGAACTGGACCCGGAAGTGGCCTGGGACAACCATTTGGCCCTGGAGGCCATTTTTCAAAACGCCGTTTTGCATGCCACCCAAACTTATGCCGAAACGCTGGCTGATATGCGCCGGCGGCAAATGCAAGAGGCCGCCCGGCTCAGCCGGCAGGCCGAACAGAAAGTGCTGGGCTACGCCGGCAACCTGGCCCGCGCCAATCGGGAACTGGCCCGGCTGGAAAAAGCCAAAACCGATTTTATCAGCATTGCCGCCCACGAACTGAAAACCCCCCTGACCGTCATTCAGGGCTATGTGGATATTTTGACGGAGCAGGCCGGCGCTG
>JAJRUC010000506.1 GCA_024278015.1 Chloroflexota bacterium | reverse complement strand
CGAATAGCCCCCTCCCCCCGCAAGCAGGGGAGGAAATTGGGTCAGGAATTTAGTTTTGCGACGAATAGCCCCCTCCCCCCGCAAGCAGGGGAGGAAATTGGGTCAGGAATTTAGTTTTGCGACGAATAGCCCCCTCCCCCCGCAAGCAGGGGAGGAAATATCTCCCCCCTCAAGAGGGGGGATTAAAGGGGGGAAGCGGTTACATTTTTCGTCTGCCAAGTAGATACCGCAAAAGGTGAAGTTATGCCCAAACAACCAGTTTTTTACACCCGCGCCGGCGATGACGGCAACACCACCATCTACGGCCAAACGGAACGCATCCCCAAACACCACCCCAGGCCGGCGGCCTACGGGGCCATCGACGAAGCCCAGGCCGCGCTGGGCCTGATTCGGGCCGGAAACAGCCGGCCCCGCACCAAAGAAATTATCGTCCGGATGGAAAGGGATTTGTACCTGATGATGGGCGAGCTGGCCGTGGCCGATGACGTGACCCTGCCGGCCCGGCCCATCGGCCGGCGCGATGTTGACTGGCTGGAAGAGACCACCGCCGCCCTGGGCGAAACCACCGGCGGCTTCACTGATTTTGTGCTGCCGGGCGACACCCTGCCGGGCGCACAGTTGCACCTGGCCCGCACCGTGGTGCGCCGGGCAGAGCGCAGCGTGGCCTTTTTGCAGACCGAAGGCTTGCTCAAAAACAAATTTATTTTACAATACCTGAACCGGCTGTCGTCTGTGTTGTACGTTTTATCTCTATACGAAAACCGACAGGCAGGCATCGAATCGCCGACCTATGCCAAAAACGTCGAGGATTAAAAAATGGAAGGCCCGTTCCACCCCCTTTTTGTCCATTTCCCCATTGCCTTGTATTTGTTGGGCGTTGGCCTGGTGCTGATACATTTGTGGCGCAGCCGGCCAGATTTCGAACAATCTGCCTACCGGCTCTTTTTGCTCAGTTGGGGAGCGGCCATTGTATCCGCTCTGGTTGGGCTGGTGGACAAAGGTCAACTTGCGTTTGATGACCCCCGGCAAGGAGCCATGAACAACCACATCACCACGGCCATCGCTTTTATAGTGCTGAACGGCTTGCTCATTTACACCCGCTTTCGCTGGCCCGATGCGCTCACCAGCCGGCGTTGGCAGTATCTGGGCCTGATGCTGGCCGGGCTGGCCCTCATCGTCATAACCGGCCGGCAGGGCGGCGACCTGGTGTACGGTCTGCAAATCGGAATTCGATAAGGTGTGTTTCAGTTTGGGGGCAAGTCCGTGTAGGGGCACGCTACATCGTGCCTCTACACGGACACACGAACATATTGAAGCCCACCCCCCCCCCCCCCGAAACCGCCGCCGCGTAAAAACGCTCAACCAAAAAACCCCGCCGGACGGCGGGGTTTTTTCTTGCCCAATCCAATCAACCTTCTCCCGAATCCATAGTTACAAAGACCCGACCGGCAATTTCGCGGCCCAGAGCGCACGGCTGTTCCCGGCCTTCAATCAGCACCATCAACGGGCCTTGATAGGGCGCAATATCTTCAACGGTCAACGTCACGCCGGGAAAAAATCCGCGCCTGGACAGGTAATCGAGCAAAATCGTTTCCTCGTAGCCGACGCTCACCAACGTGGCCGATTGCCCAATCTCCAGCGCGGCCAACGGCAGTTTTTCATCATCCGGCAAATTACCGTCCGCGTCCGGAATGGGATTGCCGTGGGGGCAGCGGACCGGATGCTGCAACAGCGCGGCCAATGATTCGGTCACTGCCGGGGCGGTGGCGTGTTCCAGCCGGCAAGCACAGTCATGCACATTTTCCCAGGGCAGGTTCAGGACATCAACCAGAAAACGCTCCCACAGCCGGTGTCGTCGCAAAACATTGTGCGCCCGCTTTTTGCCTGTTACGGTCAACGCCACCCCTTTGTACGGCGTATGCGTCACCAACTCTTTGGCGGCAAGCCGCTTGACCATTTCAATGACCGCCGGCGAGGACACGCTTTGACGCTGCGCCAGTTGAGAAATTGCCACCGGGCTTTCGATTGTTTCCAGTTCGCAGATGCTTTTCAGATACATTTCAATTGTTTCGCTGGTCAGGGCAGGACTCATAATTTGATTTCTCTTTTTTTTGAGACTAAAATTAGGGTAACTTAATTTTATATTATACATCACTTGAATTTTATAAACGATGATAGTCTAAAATGATTTTTCAGGAGCGTATTTTACCATGAAAGTATACTTATCTTATAAATCGTATTCCTTTTTCGTTTTCCTGCTGGCCGGCATCCTGATGCCGGGGCTGGTGATGCCCGTCCTGGCGCAGGAATTGTCTGTAGCCCGGCAACTGGGCAGTCTGGCCCGCGTGGCCGCAGAGGGCGCCGAAGCGGCGGCCTCAAACGATGCCGCCATGATGCAGCGCGAATACGAAGAGTTGCACGATATGTGGGAATCGATGGAAGACGCGGTCAAGGCGCAAAACCCCACCGCCTATGTTGAACTTGAAAGCGCATTGGACGCTGTTAAAGATGCGCTCGGCGCATCTGCAATTGATGCTCCGGCGGTAGAGACGGCCTACGCGCGCATGCAAGCCGAAGCGCTGGAGGTGGCCGAATCTTTTGAAACCGGCAGCCCGCCGGCCGGCGCCGCGCCGGAAGCCGCCCCCGCCGATATGCTGGCCCCGCTGGCCGCCGCGTACCGGGCCGCCGCAGCGGGCAATGTACCGGAAGCGCAAGCTCAATTGGGCGCGGCCATTCGGCTTTGGCCGGTGGTTGAGGGCGCGATAGCAGCCAAATCGCCGGAAGCCTACACCGCCATTGAGGTTGATTTGGGCCGGGCATCCGCCGCGCTAAAAACCGCCCCCGCCGACTTGCCCGGCGCCCAGGCCGCCCTGGAACGTATTCAGGATGCGCTGGCTCCATTTGCCGCCGGTCAACGCTACACCATGTTCGATTCAATGGCAATTATTTTGCGGGAGGGGCTGGAAGCGTTGCTGATTATCACTGCCCTGCTGGCCTTTTTGCAACGTTCCGGCAACGGCGATAAACGGGGCTGGATCTGGGCCGGGGTCGGCGCGGGCGTTGCAGCCAGTCTGGGTATGGCGATGATTATGCAATTGGTCTTCAGCCGCATCAGCGCGGGCCAAAACCGGGAAGTCATTGAAGGGGCAACCGGCATTGCGGCTGCCGGGCTGCTGTTTTACGTATCGTACTGGCTGCACAGCAAATCGACCGGCCGCTATTGGCAAAAATATCTCAACGCCAAAACCACGCAAGCATTGGCTACCGGCAGTATGGTCAACCTGGCGTTGCTCTCTTTTTTGGCCGTCTTCCGGGAGGGCGCGGAAACGACCGTCTTTTATCTGGGGATGGTGTCATCCATCGCCCTGAAAGATTTGCTGCTGGGGCTGGGGTTGGGGGCCGTCGTTTTAGTTGTAACCGCCGCGCTGTTGATGGTCATCGGCCTGAAACTGCCGATTGGGCCGTTTTTCCGGGCGGCGGGCCTGCTGATTTACTATTTGGGCTTCAAATTTTTGGGCAACGGCATTCACGCCCTGCAAGTAGCCGATGTGTTACCGGCCTCGCCGGTGCAATTTGTGCAATCCATCCCCTTCTTCGGCATTTACCCCACCTGGGAATCGATTGGGCCGCAACTGCTTTTGCTGGCGATAGCCGCGCTGGTGGTGGTGTACCTGCGGCAGCAAAACCGGCCTTTCGCCAACGCCGAATCGGCGATTTAGCCCTCATTCGGGGCCAATCCACTCCCGATACAACCCGGTCGGGTCCCCGCCGGCTTGCTCAAAGGCGTTCAGCAGGTCGGTGGGGGTTGCCAGGCCGTACCGATGCGCCTCGGCGTAGGCCCGCAAGGCGGCAAAATAGCGCGGGTCGCCCAATTGCCCGCGCATGGCCTCAAAAAAGAGGGGGCCTTTGCCGTACACCAGCAGCGAATACTCTGTTTCCGAAAATTCATCCACGCTGCCCCCCACCCGGCGGTCGGCGCCGGAAGCCGACAGTTGATTGTACGGGTATCGAAACCAGGTATCAACCAGCTCTGCGCGCTTTTGGGGGCCGTAAATTTGCTCAAAATAATTCACCGCCGAATACTGGGTCAAGGCTTCGTCCAGCCACGGATAATTGACCGGGTCGTTGCCCACCAGGCCGTACCACCATTGATGGGCCACTTCGTGGGCCGTCACAAATTCCACCAGGTCATCAGGTTGAAGGTAGTAGCGGCCGGCCATAGCCACCACGCCGGGAAATTCGACGCCGCCCAGCGCCGGGGGCATGGGTACAGCCACCACATCGAAGGCCCGGTACGGGTACGGACCGAACAACTGCCCAAACGTCGAAAGCGCGTCTGCGGCTACGCGCAAAATGGTTTCGCCCTGCGCCCGCCGGCCGCTTAAAAAGTAGCCGGTTACGGTTACGCCGTCAACCATCCGGCCGGTACTTTGATAATCGGGACTCATCGCCACAAAAAAATCGCGCACAGGGCCGCTGAAGGCGTGAATTGTTTGCAAATTTTCAGCCGGGAAGGTGGTGGTCAAAATATCGCCGGAGGTGACGATGACCATCTCGCGGGGGGCGGTCAGGGTTACATCAAACAAAGCGATATCGGTATAGGGGGCATCGCCGTACAACGGCGGGTCTTCCACGTGCCAGCCCCGGTCATCGAAGGCCGGGATGATGGGGAAAAATCCGGCCAGGGCCAGTACGTTATCCTGATAGCCGTACAGACCGTAGCCGTATTGCGTGGTGGGGGGGATGACGGCCCGGTAGGCCAGCGATACGTCAATCGCCTGGCCGGGGGGCAGGGGGCGCGGCAAGGTTACTTGCAAAGTGGTATCTCCGGCAATGCGCTGAAAAGGGGCCGCCTGCCCATTGACCAAAACATGGGTCGCGGTCATTAAGCCGCCGTAACCGGGCGTATTGGGAAACATCCGAAAATGAAGCTGGTTCAGGATAACCGCTTCGGTATTGGTAAAGTTCACCCGCAGCCGGCCTTCAAGGCGCGGGCCGCGTTTGGGAGACACCTCTTCAAAATGCAGGGCGGCTTCAATTTGATAGCGGGTGATGCCGGCGGCGGCCAGGCGGTCCACATCGGTTTGAAAATCGGGCAACATGGTTTTTCGGTAAACGGAAAAATCTTCCGGGGAGCGGGGAGGCGGCGTTAAGGCGGGGGTGACGGTGACAAAGGCCGGCGACGGGGGCGCGGTCGGCACGCAGGCCGGCAAGGCGACGACAAACAACAAGACCAACCACAGACCGGGCTTCATCGGCGCTTACTCTAAAAATACTCTTCGGTTCTTGATGGTGTCAATTAAAATCTGTTCTTCTTCGGCCAACTCCGCCTGGCCGAACTGCCGGTACAGGTCCCGGCTGCGGGTAAAACAGGCGGTGCCGGCCTCCAAATCGTCCAGTTCCAGAGCCACGTGTCCCATATTGTGCAAAATGGCCGCCAAGTCAAGCCAGTTGCCCAGTTCTTCTCTGGCTTTCATATCGCGGGTGTACCATTCAAGGGCCTGTTCCGGTTGGCCTGTTTGGTAAAAGGCCGCGCCCAAATTGCCGTAGGTGGTGCTTAACCCTTTTTTGTTCTGCACCCGGCGATGGGCCTGAACCGCTTTTTGGTAATATTCAATGGCCTGCTGATAATTCCCATCGGCTTCCAGCGCCAGGCCGATGTTGTTGTACTGGGCGGCTTGCCAATCCGGTTGCCGGTTATCCTTGGCCGTCATCAGAGCCTTGTGATGCCAGTCGATGGCGGCTTTATAGTCTTGCTGCTGATAATACACAGACCCCACCAGGGTTTGGATGATGGCCTGTTCGCGGGTAAGGTGGTGCGCTACGGCCAGCGACAGCGCTTCGGCATACGTTTGCAAGGCCTCATCCAGTTGGTCCATCACCCGCAAAACCGTGCCCAGATTTTTGGCAACTTGAACCACCTGCACATGATCGCCCACTTCTCTAAAGTAGGGCAATCCCCGCCGGTACAAGGCGCGGGCCATTTGGTAGTTTTGGTGAAAGTAAGCCAGGGCGGCCAGGGTCACACTCACGCGGGCCGAAGCAGCCCGGTCGCGCAGCACCCGGCAGGCGATGAGCGCGGCAGAAAGCCAGCGCCGGCCTTCCGGGGGATGCCGCCAGACCAGATAATTACTCAGGGCCAGGGCATAATCTCTGATAAAAATCAGCGCGTTGTCAAGGTGCGCGGGCAACTGCGGAAACTGTTCCGCATCGATAAAATTGAAGGCTTGCTCCAACGGAAACTCCAGGTGTTGCTGCGCCATTTCCACCAGATAGTTCAAAACCTTGCGGATATTCCCCCAATCAACATCGACGGTGGGCCACTGCTCCGGCGGCAGGCGGTTAAATTGCCGGGCCACCTTCAGGTAATAACGGGCGTGGGCCAAAATATGCTGCCGGCGAGAGATTGAGCCAAAATCAACGTACCCCACCACGCCGGAATAGCGTCGAATCATGGGGTGGATAAAATAGCGGTCATCTTCCGGCTGGTACATCAGCAACCCGCGCCGTTGCAGTTCTTTAACGGCCTCGTCCAGGGTAAAGTTGCTTTCGATATTGTTCCAGTACAATTCGGCAATGGCTTCGGCAGACAGGCCGCCGGAAGACTGCCCGCACTGGGTGAGCAATTGTCCCATATCCGGGTAGGTTCGGTTCAAAAAAACCAGGGCGGCGGTCACAATGGCGGTCAATCGGGCTTCCCAATCGTCCGGGTACTGTACCGAAGCCAGGTCAATCAACTGGCTTCTGTCGGCGCTGCGCCACAGGCCGGCCACAATTTGCAGGGCCAACGGGTGTCCGCCGGTAATTTGGTGCAGCATCTCCACGCTCAAGGGGTCAAGCGCGTATTCATACTGGTATCTTTGCACCCACTTTGCCACATCAGCTACGCCCAGCCCCTCCAGAAGCAGCCACGCCTCGCCCACCAGTTCCAACAGGCGTTGGGGGATATTGCGGCCCACCAAAATAAAGCGTCCGTGTCCCCCCGGCCCAATTTGGGTAATCATATCAAAAATTTTGTCGATGGTGTCGGGGGCGGCGTCGGAAAGTTCATCGATAATCAGCAGCCGGTTAAAGCCGTAAAGTTGTTGCAACACCAAAACCGGCCACAACTGAACGGGCTGGTTGGTGATGCCTGTCGCCAGCACGTCTTCAATATCCCGCACAATGTCATAAAAATCGAAGTCGGCCTCGCCGGTGGCGCTAATCCACAACACGCCTTCATCAAAGCGGGCGGCATTATCCACGGCCAAAGCCGTTGCCAGAGCCGATTTTCCGACGCCGGACGGGCCGGTGACGGCTACCACGGGATATTCGTTCAGCCAGTTTTTAAGCATCGCCAGTTCAGGCCGGCGGCCCACAAAATTATTTAATCGATACAATCCCAAATTATGAATGGGCAACTTTTGCGTTTGTTTTGAGGCCACTATTCCACCGCGCTGCAACAGCAGGTTATTATTGAACCGTAATGTGGTCTTTTAATTTTGCAAAGGTGGCTGAACCAATGCCGGACACGTTTGTCAATTCTTCAATGGTTTTGAAGTTGCCGACGGTTTGGCGGTAATCGATGATGCGCCCGGCGATGGCCGGGCCGATGCCCGGCAGCATATCCAGTTCAACGGCAGAAGCGGTATTAAGGTTGACCACCAGCGGAGTCGCCTTGCCCTGGGGGCGGGTTGATGAAGAGACCGCTATGTTCCGGCTGACGCCGCCCTCAACCACCGGCGGGGTAGGCAGCGCCTCGGTCCTGGACGGGATGTGAATATGTTGTTGGTCTGTCAGCTCCAGGGCTTGATTAACCACGTTCAAATCGGCTTGTCCGGTGGCCCCCCCTGCCGCCAAAATGGCATCTTTAACAATGCTGCCCGGCGCCAGCAGGTACACATCGGGCTGTTTCACCTCGCCGCTAATGTATACCCGCAGGGGGCCGGGGGTGTTGGTCGGCTGTGGGGTGGGGGATTCGCTCACGGAGACGGCGGGTTCGGTTGGGGGAAGCGGGGTGAGCGTAATCAGTTCCACGGGCGGGGGCGACGGGTTTCGATAGACAATGACTATGCCCGCCACAGAAAGCACAGCCAGCAAGCCGAAAACCGCTATCCTGTTTCGCTCTAGCCAGTTGCTCATACAATAACCTCCCAACGTATACCTTGTGTGACAAAGCAGGGTCAACCGCATCTGTTTTTACCGCATTGTAAAAAGAGCCGGAAAACAAGTTAATTATCTTTAGTCAAGTTCAGGAGTTTCGGCATTATCGTTTTTCTCCCCCCTTAAATCCCCCCTCTTTGAGGGCGCAAAGCGGTTTCTTCATCAGGGATTAAGGGGGGAGCCACTACAACTTCATCGGCTTGTTGTTTGACAATGAGT
>JAJRUC010000505.1 GCA_024278015.1 Chloroflexota bacterium | reverse complement strand
TTATACTTGTTTTTTTCTCGCAGGTTATCTATGCTTTCGGTCATTGGTGAAAATGACACGCTTGAATTCGGGAGATTTTCCAAAATTTAACAATAAACCCACTTCTTTTTTCGTTGCTTTTAAATAGTTCAGCAATTGTGCTTGATGTTCTTGCCGCAATTGTTCAGCCGCTTTCAATTCCAACACCACCGCATTATTCACCACTAAATCGGCAAAATATTCGCCCACCGATTGACCATCATAAAACACGGGAATCTTTTGCTGCTGAACGACAGATAATCCATACTTTTGAAGCTCGATGACCATTGCATTTTCATACACCTTTTCCAAAAAACCAAAACCCAGTGTGTTGAAAACCGTATAATAGGCTTTGATAATTTTATCGGTAATGTTTGAATGTAACATAATTTTCCTTAAAAAATCCGTGCCAATCCGTTTAATCCGTAAAATCTGTGTGCTATTATCCCATCCCTGTGCTATTCTTTCACCCCGTAAATATCCCGGTATTCCGACAAATTCAAATAAATGCGCCGAATGTATGTGCGCGGTTCGTCCAACGGAATGAGCGCCACAAACATATCGAAATCATCACTGGCGGAAAGCCACCGGTCAACCCGACCGGGTCCGGCGTTGTACGCCGCCAGCGCCGCAAACTGATTCCCGCCCACAAAATCAAGCATCTGCCGGATGTACCAGGTCCCCATCTGCACATTGAGATACGGCAGCCACAGCGACTCGGCGGTGTAGCCCGCCAGCCCCGTTCGCTCGGCGATGTCCGCGCCGGTGGAGGGGATGATTTGCATCAGCCCGCGCGCGTCTGCGCCGGAATTGGCGGCGGGTTCAAACAAACTTTCCTGCCGCATCAGCGCGAAGACCAGCGCCGGGTCAATCTGTTGAATTGCCGCCTGCGCCGTGACCAAATCCTGAAAATAGAGCGGATACACCAGCCGCCGGATGAATTTCGGCACATCGGCGGGGGTGGTGGCGGGCGATTGTCGCACCAAATCCTGCGCCGCCAAAATGCTGAGCCGATTCAGCCCCCGGTCGCGGAACGCCAGCGAAAGTTGGTACAGCGCCACCGGATTGCCCGCCCAGCGACTTTTTGCTGCCTCGAACGCCGCCGCCGCCTCGGTGCGCAGTCCCAGCGCCAGCAACGCCTCTCCGCGCGCAAAAGCGGGGTCGTTTTTTAGCTGAATGTCCAATGCCGATAAACTGACGGTTTGGCTCAAACCCACCCAGTTTTCCAGCCAGATTTCCGCTTCAACCTGTTCGGAGGGGGCAGGGGGCGATAAATCAAGCGGCACGGTGGGCGACACCCCGTGCCCGTTGAGCAAATCGGTGGCGCGCAGCCCGTAATAATTCAGCGGTTGATGCGCCAGCTGCGCCAACAAGGTTTCTGCTTGCGTTGTTTCGCCCAGCGCCGGCAACACCTTTGCCTGCCAAAAACTGGCGGCGCGGGCGAACTCGCTGGCGGGATAATGGGTCAGCAGGCTCGACCAATTTTTCTCGGCGGCGGTCAGGTCGTCCGCCTGAAATGCCGCCAATCCCGCCCGGAACCAGGCATCGTCCGCGAATCGTCCGGCGGGACGAGTCTCTGCCAGCGCGCGGAAATTGTCGGCGGCAGCCGCGAACCGGTCATCCTGAAATTCGATGAGCGCGGCTTTCCACAACGCTTCATCGGCCTGGGGCGAAGCAGAATTGTTTCCCGCAAAACTGCGGTATAGCGCAATGGCATCATCCAACTTGCCCTGCCAGCCGAGCGTCCGCGCCTTTTGCAAATTCGCCTCCGCCCAAAACTCGCTGTCGGGAAAATCGGTGATGACTGCGTCAAATTCCGCGCTGGCGGCATCGTAATCGCCCACGGCGCGCCAACTCCAGCCCATCAGCCAGTGCGCGGTGTCCACATTTTCGGCGGGGGAAGTTTCCAAAAATCGTTGAAACGCTTCAATTGCCGGTTGATAGGCGTTGCCGCCGTAATAATCCACATATCCGCGCAGAAAGTCGTCCACCGCAAAACCGGCGTTCACGGTGGCAACCAGCGCCAAATAGGCGTCATACGTTTTGGGGTAAGTTTCCATCGTCGCCAAAAATTGTTTGCGGGCGGCATCCGGGTCATCATTTTTCAGATACGCTTCTCCGATGAGTCGCATAATTTTGGCGCGATATGCCGGAATCTGCGCCACGTCCAAAATTGCGTTGTACTGCGCCAGGGCGGCATCCACATTATTTTGACCCAAATGAGCCAGGGCGAGCTTTTCCCGCAGCGAGACCTGAAAGCCGGTGTCGGCGGTATGGTTCAAGGCGAAAATGAACGCATCGGCGGCGGCGGGGAAGGCTTCTGCCGCCAGCGCGGCGTTCCCTTTCCGCTCGAAAATATACGCGGCGATGGGGTCATCGGGCAGGATGGCGGCATTGTATGCGGCGAGAGTCTCGGTAATCGTCCCCGCTGTTTCCAGTGCCAGCGCCAGATTGAATTGCGCGGCGCGGGTCAGGTCATCGGCGGGATAGTTTGCCGTGAATTGCCGAAAGGTCCCGGCGGCGGAGGCGGCATCACCCGCCGAAAGTTCCGCTCGTCCGCGCCAGTACAGCCCGAGTCGCCGGTCGTCCGCCGATGCGGCGGTCGTCAGCGCGTCGAATTGGGTTTGCGCGGCGATGAATTGCCCGTTGCGGAAAAATTGCCGGCCCAGCGAGAATCGCTCGGCGGGCAGAGGGGTGGATGTGGGCGTGGGTGAAGGCGCGGCGGTGGGATGCCGGGTGGGGGTGGCGGTCGGCGCGGGTGGGGGCGATGAAACCTGCGCCACGGTCACGTCGGTCGGTGTGGCGGTGGGTGCGGTGGCGGGGGTTTCAGTCGATTGGCAAGCGAGCAGAATCGGCAGCAACAGCAAGAAAATCGGCGCGAGAAATTTTTTCATACCGCAGATTATGCCATAAAGCGGCCCGGCGTGGAAGTTTGGATGCGGGATTTTTATTCGCCCGGCGATTATGCCTATGCCGTTTTCGCCGAAATCCGCCCGACAGCTTTTGACAAAAGAAACCGCCCGTGCTACCATTGTTGGTGGTTTTTAAACGAATAGTCTTCTGGACACTCATCCAGAGGGGTGGAGGGACAGGCCCTGTGAAGCCCCGGCAACCTGGTTCGGTAACCTTCGGTGCCAATTCCTGCAAAGCGTGCGCTTTGAAAGATGAGCAATCATTCAGCCGCGTTGCGGCTGTTTTTTATGTGAGGAACCATGACAATTGCGGTCACCGGCTCTATGGCCTTCGATTATATTATGTCTTTTTCTGGTAGCTTCACGGACTATATTGTCCCCGACCAACTGGAGCGCCTGTCGGTCAGCTTTTTGGTAGATTCAATGCGGCGCGAGCGGGGGGGCGTGGCCGGCAATGTGGCCTATTCGATGGCCTTGCTGGGGGAGCGCCCCCTGCTGATGGCCTCGGTGGGGCAGGATGCCCGGCCCTATATTGATGACCTGACCGCGCAAGGGGTTGACACCTCGGCGGTGCTGCATGTGGACGATGAATTTACGGCCTCGTTTTTTGTTTCCACCGACCGGGGCAATCGTCAAATTGCCAATTTTTACATTGGGGCGATGGCCCGCGCCGCGCAGGTGAGCTTCCACAGCTTCACCGGGGCGGGTATCACCCTGGCGATTATCTCGCCCAACGCGCCCGACGCGATGGCCCAATACGTGCGCGAGTGCAAAGCCCTGGGCATCAGGTACGTGTACGACCCCAGCCAGCAAATTCCCCTCATCAACCTTGAAGAATTGAAGGCGGGTATTGAAGGGGCGCATATTTTAACCGTGAACGATTATGAATTCGGCATTATTCAGGAGCGATTGGGCTTGAACCTGGCCGGTGTTCAAGCGATGGTTGATGTGTTGGTCATCACCCGGGGCGAAGCCGGTTCCAGCCTGTATGAGGACGGCCGGGTGTTGACCGTGCCTGCTATTTCTGTGGCGAAAGTGGTAGACCCCACCGGCGCGGGCGATGCGTATCGGGCCGGGCTGCTGGCCGCCCTGAACAACGGCCTGAGCCGGCTGGAGGCGGGCCGGGTGGGAACCCTGACCGCCACCTACGCCCTGGAAGCCTTTGGCACGCAGGGCCACCGCTACACCGTGGCCCAATTTGCCGGGCGGTACTTTAACAATTTTGAGCGCACCGCCGGTGTGGAAGCCTGGTTTAACCGGCTGGCGGGGTGACGGCGCAGTGCGGATTTGTTGGCTAACCGACAAGGCGGTCATCCGGGCGTTTCTGGAGACCGACCGGCCTGGGAACGCCTACGCCTTGGCCGATCTGGATGAGCCGTTCTTTGCCCGCTGTCGCTGGCCGGCCGCCGAAGCGGACGACGGCCGGGTGCAATCGCTGCTGCTGATATTCGAGGGCCTGACGCCGCCGGTTTTGCTGGCGATGGGCCGGGCCGACTATGTGCCGGATATACTGGCGCACATCTCGCTGCCGGAAACCGCGATGCTTTTGGGGCAGGCCGCGCACATGGCGCATCTTGCGCGGGCCTACCGGCTGGAGTATCAGGATAGTATGCTGCGCATGGTGTTGCCCGGCCCGGCCCGGCCACCGAAAGAATCGTCGCCGGACATCATGCGGCTGGATGACCGGTTTTTGCCGGAGTTGCAAAGCCTGTACCGCCAGGCCCACGGCAACGCCTTTGCCTCGTATCAGTTGCGGCAGGGTGTTTTTTACGGCCTGCAACAGCAGGGGCAATTGGCGGCGGTGGCCGGCACGCACATCGTTTCGCCGGCATATCGCGTGGCGGCGGTGGGCAACGTCTTTACCCGCCCCGAATTTCGGGGGCAGGGCTACGCCCGACAGGTGACGTATGCTGTCTGCCGCGAGTTGCAAGCGCAGGGTATGGACATCGTCTTGAATGTAGAGCAGAGCAATCATCAGGCGGTGCATGTGTACAAAAAACTGGGCTTTCGGGCGCATTGCGTTTTTCAGGAGGGCGCAGGACGCAGAAAATACAAAACCCAAATCGAAAATTAAGCCGAACTGTCGGCAGCGATTTGCGGATTGCGTTTTGTATTTTATGTATTTTTTAACTACAGGAGTTGATATGAGTGTAAAAGGGTTTGATGTTAAAGATATTAATCTGGCCGAAAAAGGACGCTGGCGTATCGAATGGGCCTACAAGGAAATGCCGGTGGTTCAATCATTGATGAAACGATTTACTGAAGAACGCCCGCTTGAGGGCCTGAAACTGAGCGGCTGTTTGCACATTACCACCGAAACCGCCAACCTGGCCCGGGTGTTGCAGGCCGGGGGGGCCGACGTGGTGCTGACCGCCAGCAATCCGCTCAGCACGCAGGACGATGTGGCCGCCGCGCTGGTTTCGCATTTTGAAATCCCGGTGTACGCCATCAAGGGCGAAAGCAACGAAGTTTATTACCAGCACCTGAACGCCGCGCTGGACCACCATCCCCAAATTACGATGGATGACGGCGCGGACCTGGTGAGTATTCTGCACGCCGAGCGCCCCGACCAGGTGCCGGAAATCATCGGCGGGACGGAAGAGACCACCACCGGCGTGATTCGGTTGCGGGCTATGGCCGCCGATGGTCAACTGCGCTTCCCGGTGATTGCCGTGAACGACGCCATGACCAAACACCTGTTCGATAATCGCTACGGTACCGGCCAATCCACCCTCGACGGTATCATTCGGGCCACCAACATTTTGCTGGCGGGCAAAACCTTCACCGTAGCCGGCTACGGCTGGTGCAGCCGGGGCATTGCCATGCGGGCCAAAGGGTTGGGCGCAAACGTCG
>JAJRUC010000504.1 GCA_024278015.1 Chloroflexota bacterium | reverse complement strand
TACCTCTCTGGCTTTGACGGTTTTATGCACCACCACGGGCTTGCCTGCGGCTCGCCACGCCTGCAAGTTGCCGTCCCAGGTTTGATTGTAATCGGGATGGCCGGTATCGGGGAAGACCATCTGCCAGTCGGCGTCGGCTTTGACGGCGGCCATAAAATCATCGGTTACGCCGACGCTGATGTTGGCGTTGGTGATTTTGCCCATTTGACGTTTGCTGTTGATAAATTCCAGCACATCGGGATGCCACACATTGAGGATGAGCATCAGCGCGCCGCGCCGGCTGCCGCCTTGTTCGATGAGGCCGGTCACAAAGCTGAACAGCCCGCCCCACGAAACAGAGCCGCTGGAGCGGCCGTTGACCCCTTTGACATAGGCGTGCCGGGAACGCAGGCTGGACAGGTTGATGCCCACGCCGCCGCCCCGCGACATGATTTCGGTCATTTGGGAGAGGGTGTTCATAATGCCCCCCCGGCTGTCGTGCGGCGAGGGGACGACGTAGCAGTTGTAATAGGTCAGGTTTTGGCCGCTGCCCGCGCCGGTTAAAATGCGGCCGCCGGGCACAAATTTCCAGTCGTTCAGCAGCCACCGGAATTTTTTGCTCCATTCGGTCTGCTTTTCGGGGGTCGCTTCTTCGGCGGCAATGGCCTGGGCCACGCGGGTCATCATTTGCGAAGGGTGAGTCTCCAGCGGTTTGTCCAGGTGTTCAATGGCCTGGGCGACGGTTTGCCCGTTTTTAAGCCGGATAACGGCCTGTTCCCCTTCAATGGCCGTAACCTGGCCGATTTCTCTTTGGCCGGTTTGCAGGTTTACGCACACCACCACCGTGTCGCCGGTTTGCAGGGTCGATTTTTGGCCGTCTTTAACGGCGTAGCGGTCCAGAAAGATTTTTTCGCCCAGCGGGTTGAGGGCGTTTTCGGCCAGATTTTGGGGCAGCGGGGCTATTTGCGGCAGGTGGCCGTTTGTTTTTGGGGCAGGAGGTAATTTGGTTTGGGCAATCACGGCGTACTCCTTTAACGGGTCAGGTGGTCGAAGTTGGTTTTTATCAGGGTTATCAGGTCGGGCAGGGTGCGGCAGGCATTAATGGCGCCGGCGTCAAGCCACAGTTCCGGTTCGGTCTGATGGTTGTGAGGCCGTTTGATGAAGATGGCTGGCAGGGGGACGCGCGTCGGGCCGTATGTTTCGCGCCATTCGTTGCGGTGCAAAAATTCTACCGGAATCTTCAGGCCGTTAATAAACTGTTGCCATTCGCGGCGCATACCGAGATGGGAATGGGTGATGGCGCACAGGTTGCAGGCGTATGTTTCGGGAGAGAACAGTTTGTGGGCCATATCGGCGATGGCGTTGAACAGGCCGGTATCGGCATTGTAAACAAAAACAAGGGTTGCGCCGGACATTGTAATCAGCTTTCGATGGGCAACGGAATCTGGTTTTTTTGCGCCTGTTCGCGGCGACGCCGTTCCAGCAGTTGCTCAATTTCTTCGGCCATATTGGAAACGTCTTCAAACCGGCGGTACACCGAGGCGTAGCGCACATAAGCCACATCGTCGATGTGTTGCAGGTGGTTCATAACCAGTTGGCCCACGGTCAGGCTTTGAAGTTCGCCCTTGCCCATAGCGTACAAATCGGCTTCAATTTCGCGGGCGGCGGTGTTGATTTGTTCGGCGGAGACAGCGCGTTTTGAGCATGAAATGCGCATACTTTTGATGAGTTTGTCGCGGTCAAATTCTTCGCGGCGGCCGTCGCGTTTAACAATTAACAGGTTGATGTTAGCCACGCGCTCGTAGGTGGTAAAACGCTGCCTGCATTCGGTACATTCCCGCCGGCGCCGGATACCGTCGGGAATGTCGCGGGTATCGATAACCCGGCTGTTGTGGCTATTGCAATACGGGCATTTCATATAAAGTCTCCTTGGCTGCTATGATGTTTTTAAGTTGCAGTGTGACGCTTGAAAGGATGTGTATCGACGGGATGTTTATGATTTTATTGTAACTATTTACCCCCTCAGCCCTCTCTCAAGAGGGGGTGAACAGTTACTTTTATTTTACATAAAAATACAGATTTTAGCAATAATTAACCACAACATATAGTGGTATTGTTATGGTTAATGGCACATCTTGTATGAAAACGCTTGTAAAGTATACAATATTCAGGCCCGTATGACAAGCAAATTCGGCGTTTGAATCTTAAAATCGGGTATTTTTTAAGGTTTTTGGAGGGCAGGCGGGGAGTTTGACTTTAGGTACAGAGACAAAGAACAGGCAGGCATCAACAGCTCATCACAAGCGTGATGCCCGCCTGTCTGGTGTTGGCGCAGAGCGGATGATTGCGGGCGCGTTTTGACTTGCCCGGTGAAGATGTTACCCGCTAACCGGCTAACTGGAGCGCCGGCGCAGGAAGGTGGGCACGTCCAGGTCGTCCTGGTCGAAGCGCTGGATGCCGGGGAAGTCGATGGTTTTGCGGCCCTGGCCGGCCACGGTGGGCGGCTTTTTGACGGCGGCTACGGCGTCGAAGCCGGTGGCGATGACGGTGATATGAATGTCGTCGGTCAGAGTCTCGTCAATGACGGAGCCGAAGATGATGTTGGCCTCGGGGTGGGCTTTGGCTTTGATGATTTCCGCGGCTTCGTTCACCTCAAACAGGCTCAGGTTGTTGCCGCCGGTGATGTTGAACAGAATGGCTTTTGCGCCGTCGATGGTCACATCGAGCAGGGCGGAAGAGACGGCCATGTTGGCGGCGTCGACGGCCCGGGTTTCGCCGGTGCCGGTGCCCACGGCCATCAGGGCTGTGCCGCCGCCGCTCATCACCGAGCGCACATCGGCGAAATCCAGGTTAATCAGGCCGGGCACGGTAATCAGCTCTGAAATGCCCTGAATGCCCTGCCGCAGCACGTCATCGGCCACCAGAAAGGCTTCGTTCATGCTGGTGCGTTTGTCGACAATACTTAGCAACCTGTCGTTGGGAATGGTAATGAGGGTATCAACTTTTTCCCGGAAGGCTTCCAGCCCTTCATCGGCAATGCTGCCGCGTTTGCTGCCTTCAAAGGCGAAAGGTTTGGTGACCACGCCGATGGTCAGGGCGCCCAGTTCTTTGGCAATTTCGGCAATGATCGGGGCCGCGCCGGTGCCGGTGCCGCCGCCCATACCACAGGTCACAAAAATCATGTCGGCCCCTTTCAGGATGTCAACCAGGTCATCGGCGGATTCTTCGGCGGCTTTGCGGCCGATTTCGGGGTCTCCCCCGGCTCCCAGGCCGCGCGTCAGCTTGTCGCCGATACGAATACGTTTGTCTGCGTTGCTGGGCAACAGGGCCTGGGCGTCGGTGTTGACGGCGATGAAATCGACCCCCCGCAGACCGACTTCAATCATGCGGTTGACCGCGTTTGAGCCGCCCCCGCCCACGCCCACCACCTTGATTTGAGCGAAGTTGTTTGCATTGCCGTTTGTTGATTTATAAGTCATGATTATTTCTCCTTCTCTGCGCTGGGAGATTAAAACAGGTTCAGTATTTTTTCTTGTCGGCTTTAACCCGGCAATAACGCTTTAAGCCATTTGGGCAGCGTCAGGCCGGTTTGTTTTCGTTTGATAATTACCTGGGGCTGGTGGTCTTTGCCCCATTCCAGCAGCCCCACGCTGGTGGCGTAGGCCGGTTCGTTCAGGTTGTCAATCACGCCGCGCAAGTCGTGCGGGGCGCCCAGCCGCAGGGGCATCTTCATCACCCGGCGTCCGGTTTCCTTGATGCCGGTCAGGTTGGCGGTGCCGCCGCACAAAACGACGCCCGCCGGCAGCAGGCTGTCGTACCCGCTGCGTTTGACTTCCTGCAAAACAAGCTCAAAAATTTCTTCAATGCGGGCCTGGATGATTTCGGCCAGAAAGCGGCGTTTTATTTTTTGACGGCCCATATCGCCGAAGACGGCTGCTTCCAGCCATTCATCTTCGGCAATTTTGGCCGGCACGGTATGTCCGTGTTTAATTTTAACGGTTTCCGCCACATCGAAGGGCGCGTGCAGGCCCACGGCGATGTCGTTGGTCAGTTGCTGCCCGCCGGTGGGCAGCACGCTGGTATGCCAGATACTGCCTTCAATGAAGATGGCAATATCTGTGGTGCCGCCGCCGATATCGGCCAGCACTACCCCCATCTCCTTTTCCATATCGGTCAGCACCGCTTCGCCAGAGGCCAGCGGTTCCAGCACCAGAGCGTCAATCTCTACGCCGTTATCCTGCACGCACTGCACCAGGTTGTTGATGGAAGACGTGGCGCCGGTGACGATGTGCGCTTCAACTTCCAGGCGTTGGGCGTGCATGCCCAACGGGTCTTGTACGCCGTCATCGCCGTCGACGGTGAAGCTGCGGGGGATGACGTGCAATATCTCCCGGTTATCCGGCAAACTAACGGCCTGCGCTGATTCCAGCACGCGGCTGATGTCGGCGGGATGGATGTTTTTGTGCCCGTTATTGAGGGCAATTACCCCCCGGCTGTTAAGGGCGTTGACGTGCGCGCCGGCCAGGCCCACGTAGGCGCTGGCAATTTCGTAGCCCGATGATTGTTCGGCCAGGCGTATCGATTCAGCGATGGCGTTGCCGGCATCTTTAACATTGGCGATAACCCCTTTGCGAATGCCCTGCGCCGGCGTAACGCCCACGCCCACAATCCGAATGGCGCGGTCGGGGTTTACTTCGGCCACAAGCGTGCATATTTTGGTTGTTCCAACGTCAATGCCGACAATAGTTGTTTGTTCCATAAAATTTAACCACATAAATATGAAGCCGGTCTGCCCATATCAAGTGGTAGCATACATGCTAGTCTACCACAATATACAGGCTTTGACAAGCTGTTTTGACACAAGATATAGTATTTTAATCTTAAAACCCTGTTCGCATAAACAAGTATTTTAATCCAAACCGCCGCGTTTTGAAAATCACTGCCCGGCAACAATTTCCTGATAGACAACCCGCAACGGATTGCGGGCGTCAATATGGTTGACAACCACATTCCGGGCCAGCAAATCGGCCCGCACCGCTTCGGCGGCAGCCAGTTTGGCGGCGATGTTCCGGTCGTTGCCCAGGTAAACGGGCCATCCCTCCGGGCTGATGTAGCTTAAGCCGTAAGCTTCGGTGTGCATCAGCTCCGATAGTTCCGGCTTGTTTTGGCGAACCGCCTGCGCCCCCCGCACAATATGGATGTCAATTTTGGTGTCGGGGGCCACCGGCCTGGCGTCGCCGTCGATGAGGCGCAATTTGTTGCCCGGTTCGCCCATCTCCGGGCGAGGTTCAATAAACATACCTTCGCTGTCTATCCACCAGGTGGTGTTGCCGGTTTGCCACACCAGTTCGGGTTCGCGCTCCTCTACATCAATGCTGACCGTGGCGGGCAAGGTAATCTTCACCCGCGCCGATTTGATATTCGACAGCGCTTCCACATTCTGCTTCACGTCATCGGGATTAATCCAGAACACCGACAAGCTGTCAATTCCGGCGGCGGCGTAAATTTCTGCGGCGGTCAGCAGATGGTTGCCGGAGACAGAGGCGCTGTAAACGTAAAACGCATCGCGCTGAAACAGCAAAAACAGGGCGGTCAGGCAGGCAACCAGAACCGTCCCGCCGGTTAGCCGCACCATCCACTGCGGAGCCGCCGTTTGCCGCCCCGGTTAACGCGCGTGCGTCGGGGCCGGGCAGCGGTTACGGCGCTGTGCATGGTGGTTGCCCGGCGTCCCAGCCGGCGTTCAGACCGGCGCCGGCGTCGTTTGCGGTTATCTGGAGATAACGTTACCACTTTCATGATGCGTTTGACACGTCAAATTGACGGGTGGTCTCCTCTTTTTCGGCGTGGCGTTCCAGGGCCAGTGCAATTAATTTATCAATCAACTCGCCGTAGGTCAGGCCGCCGGCCGCCCACAGTTTGGGATACATGCTGATGGCCGTGAAGCCGGGCATGGTGTTCACTTCGTTCAGGTAAATGCGACCGCTTTCTTTCTCCAGCAAAAAATCGACGCGGGCCAGCCCCGCTCCATCAAGGGCTTTGAAGGCGGCCACGGCCAGCCGTTGAATCCCGGCGGTTTGGGCCGGCTCAAGGGGGGCCGGAATCACCAGTTTGCTGGCATCATCAATGTACTTGGCGGCGTAGCTGTAAAATTCCCGGTTGGGAATCACTTCGCCCGGCGCCGAAGCGACCGGCTCATCGTTGCCCAGCACGCTCACCTCAATTTCTCTGGCGGCGACGACCCCCTGCTCAACCACCAGCCGCCGGTCAAAGCGGGCCGCCTCGCGCAAGGCCTCTGCCAGTTCGGCGCGGCCGGCGGCTTTGTTAACGCCCACGCTGGAACCCATATTGGCCGGTTTCACAAACATCGGGTAGCGCAAACCGGCTTCCAGGCTTTCAAGCGTTTGTTGCGGCGCGGTTTGCCACGCCTTTCGCAAAATGGTTTGATGCGGCACAATGGGCAGGCCATTGGCTTTGAACACGTCTTTCGCCAGCCCTTTGTCCATCGCAACGGCAGAGGCCAAAACGCCACAGCCCACGTAGGGCAGGTCGGCCAGTTCCAGCATACCCTGCACCGTGCCGTCTTCGCCCATAGGGCCGTGCAACACCGGAAAAATTACATCAATTTGGCCGATGGGCGATTCTTTGGCTACCATTAAATCATCCGGAAACGGAACCGGACTGCGGGCCGGGCGGGCGGCGGTTGGTTGGGGCGGCGTGGCGGCGCCGGTTTGCAATTGTTTCATCACTGTCGGGCCGCTTAGCCACAGCCCTTGTTTGGTAATGCCGATGGGCACAATGGTGTATCTGGTTTTGTCCATAGCGGCGATGACGTTTTGGGCGGAAACCAGGCTAACTTCGTGTTCGCCCGATTTGCCGCCGAAAATCACGCCCACCCGTAATTTTTCAGGCTGTTTGGTCATGGTCTGTTTCTCTGCCGATAATCCCGATTTCCAGTTCCAGGCTTACGCCAAATTGTTGTCGCACTTCGGCGCGGGCCGTTTCTATCAAATGAAGGATGTCGCCGGCGCGGGCGCGGCCCAAATTCACAAAAAAATTGGCGTGAACGGGCGAAATTTGCGCTTGCCCCCGTCGATACCCTTTCAGGCCCGCCGCTTCTATCAGCCGGCCGGCGAAATCTTCCGTCGGGTTTTTGAACATGCTGCCGACGGTGGCCCCCGACGGCTGGCCGGCCTTGCGCCGCTCGGTGTAGGCTTGCATGCGGCCGGCAATTTTCGGGCCGCTATCCTGAGGTAAATGTAATTCGACCCGCAAAACAATCGGTTTGGCAGATGAGGCCCCTTGCTTGAGCTTGCTGGTTCGATAGCCGTATTCAAACCAGTCTGCGGGCTGCCACGCCCGATTGCCGTCGCGGCCCAAAAGCTCGGCCCGCAGCAAACAATTTGCCATCGAATAACCATACGCCCCGGCGTTGTTGACCACGGCTCCGCCCAGCGTGCCGGGGATGCCCACCGCCCACTCCAGCCCGCTCAGGCCGCGTTTGGCGCACAGGTTCGCCAGCCGGGGCAGCGAGATGCCGCTTTCGGCGATGATGCCGTTTGGCCCGAACCGCACCGCATCGGCCTGGTTCTGGATGACCAGACCGGCGATGCCGCCATCCCGAATGAGCAGGTTGGCCCCGCCGCCCAACATAAAGACGGGTACGCCGCGTATATCGGCCAAACGGGTTGCGGTCATCAGTTCATCCGCCCCCCGGGCCGGAAACCAGATGTCGGCGGGGCCGCCCAGGCGCAGGGTGGTATGGCCGGCCAGCGGCTCGTTGGGCCGGGCGCGCGGGCCGAACCGTTTTTGCAGGGCGGCGAACAGATTGGCTAAATCAGGCGGCCAGTTTTCCGGAATCTTGTTGGTCATCGCGTTCAATTTGCAGGGCGCGCCACAAACGGCGCATCATAATTTGGCGTACAATCAACTCATCTTCGTCAACTTCCGGGCGGGGCGGTTTGGCGATGACCGGCGCGGGCGCCGGTTTAACCAGTTTTAATTGCGGTTCGGCTTTTTCCGGCTTCCGGTCGGTTTTTTCTTCGGTCATCGTTTCAATCGTCATGGTTTGCTTGTCCTTTGTTAAAAAAAGTTAAAATATTTTCACCAACTTTATCGCCGTCGCCGGCCCCCAGCGTTATCAGCACGTCGCCGGGTTGCAGGTGTTGCTGCAAATAATCAACGGCGGCGGGCATGCCAAGCCGGCGGGCATCGGGGTGGACGGTGTGTTTCAAAATATCGGCGCTGCTGACAGAGCCGTCATCCTTTTCACGCGACGGATAAATGTCCAGCACAATCACGTGGTCGGCCTGGGCAAAAGCCGGGCCAAACCGGGGCAAAAGCAATTTTGTGCGCGAAAAAGTATGCGGTTGAAAAACGGCCCAAATTGGTCGGGCGCCAAAGCGGGCGTGGGCGGCGGCCAGGGTGGCCCGTAGTTCGGTGGGGTTGTGCGCGTAGTCATCGATGACGGTTACGCCGTGGGCCTCGCCCTTAAGCTGAAAGCGGCGTTCCGTGCCCCCAAATTCGGCCAGCGATTGGGCCGCCCGGCCCACGGGTACGCCCAGCCGGGTTGCAACGGCCAGCGCGGCCAGCCCGTTTTGGACGTTGTGCAGGCCGGGCGCGCGCAAACTCAGCGGCTTCAGGAGCATGGCCCGGCCCTGATACCTCACCTCAAATTGAAAACCGCCCGCCGGCCCCGGTTCGGCGTTGACGGCTTGCCAGTGGTTGCCCGCCTTCAGACCATAGGTTTCGGCGGCGGGCAAGCCGGCGGCCAGTTTTTGCGCGCCGGGGTCGTCGCCGCACAGCAGGGTGTAGCCGTGGGCCGGAACCAGCCCCGCAAATTCGGCGAAGGCCGCAAACAGGGCGGCATCGGTGGGGTAGGTGTCCGGGTGGTCGCGCTCAATGTTGGTGATAACGGCCACTTCCGGCTTGAGGCTTAAAAAGGTGCGGTCGTATTCATCGGCCTCAATCACAAACAGGTCGCCCTTTCCGGCGGCGGCGTTGCCCTTCAGTTGGGGCACATACCCGCCGATGATGTAAGTGGGCGAGAGACCGGCTTGCTGCAAAATCAGGGCCGTCATAGCTGTGGTGGTTGTTTTGCCGTGCGCGCCGGCGATAGCCACGCCCCGTTTGCCGGCCATCATCCGGCCCAGCCAGGCCGGTCGTTTGAAGACGGGGATGTCTTTGGCCTGGGCGGCCCGCACTTCCACATTAGAGGCCGGCACCGCCGATGAAATGACAACCGCATCGGGGCGGGTGATGTTTTTTGACTGGTGTCCAATAGTAACATTAGCCCCCATTTGACGCAAACGGGCCACCGCCGGCGACGCCTGCATGTCTGAGCCGGAAACGGTGTGTCTCTGTTGCAAAAGCACGGCGGCAATGGCCGAAAGCCCGGCCCCGCCGATGCCCACCAGATGGATGTGCGCCATATCGAAGGTTACGCCTTTCTGTAGCCGGGCGGCGGTTGTTTGGTGACAGACCCTTTTTTGAACTTGAAGCGCGTCCCCAGGGTTGACAGAAACAGCAGCCCCCCGCCGATGATGAGCAGCCAGATGGTCAGGCCGTCGGTGATGCTGGTTTGGGGCACGTTGGTGATGGTCATTGTGATGTTGTTGGGGGTTACGCTTGCCGCCGAGATGCCCGAATCGGGCAAAAAACGGCGCAGCACGTACTCCCGCAGCAGCGACAGGATGATGAAGCCGTTGGTAAAGCCCAGTATCCCGCCGAACAACCGGCCGCCGGCCGTGACGGCGGCGTCGCCCACGCCCATTTTGCCGATGAAATACGAGGCCAAAACCAGCACAATCAGCAGGATGATGTAGAACTGGCTTTGGCCGGGGTCAACCGTGGCCGGCGGGGTAATGGCCCCGGCGGCGCGGATGGCGTCGCTGGCTCTGACAAGGTCAATGATACCGTTGATTCTTTCGATGATGGTGGCCGCCAGGGCGGGATATTTCAGCATAATCAGCAAAAACACCAGCAAGCCGGTGGTGATGGCCTCTTTCCACCAGCCCCGAAAGAAGCCCACCAGCCCAAACAGGCCGACGACCATATAAAAGAAAACCTCAAAATCAATGTTCAACACGCCGTTCATGGCGGACCTCCTGTAATAAAGCCGCTATCGCCTGGGCCGCGTGGGGGCGGGCCAGTTTTTGCGCCGCCGTAGACATGGCCGCGCGGCGGGTTGGGTTATCCAGCAGCGAAGCCAGAATTTCCGGCAGTGAAGCCGATAGATCGTTATCTGATATGATGACGGCGGCATCCTGTTCGGCCAGGTAGCGGGCGTTTTGCCATTGATGCGCCCCGCTGTGCGGGTAGGGCGCCAAAATGGACGGCGCGCCGGCGGCGGGGGCTTCGCCCAAAATACTGGCCCCGGCCCGCGAGACAATCACATCGGCGGCAGCAAAGGCGGCGGCCATTTTGGCGTGCAGGTACGGGT
This sequence comes from Chloroflexota bacterium, assembly GCA_024278015.1. Lineage (GTDB taxonomy): Bacteria > Chloroflexota > Anaerolineae > 4572-78 > 4572-78 > JAJRUC01. The sequence goes on along the minus strand of JAJRUC010000504.1, from coordinate 13,237 downwards.
ACAAATGATAATGGCGCTGCCAATCGGGCGGCAATTGCTGATAGACGGCTTGCGTCCGGGCCGCGTCTTTGGGGCCGCTGATGTGAATCAGGTCGGTGTTTTGCAGCAAGTGGGCCAGCGTGCCCGGCCTGGTTATGGCCTGGTTAATGCTTCTGGCCCCCTGACTGCCGCCGAAGGCCAGCACCACGGGCCGCTTTCCTTCAATGTTCAACAGAGCGCGGGCCTGCTGTTTGTCCATCCGAAACAACTCCGGTCGAACCGGATAGCCGGTGACGACGGTTAACCCCGGCGGAAAAAATTTTTGCGCCGGGGGAGCCGTAACCGCAATTTTGGCGGCCAGGCGGCTTAAAAATTTTATGGCTTGCCCCGGTTCAATATCGGGCAAATAAATGACCACCGGCACACCGGCCCGGTGGGCGGCCAACGTGGTGGGCACACACACATAGCCGCCGGTCACAAACAGCACATCGGGCTTAAAGGCCGCAATGAGGCGCCGGCTTTGGGTATAGCCCCAAACCAGCCTGACCAGTCCGGCGATGGCCGCCACCAGATTTTTGCCGCGCAACCCGGCGGCGGCAATGCCCTGATACGGCAGGCCCGCTTTTTTTACCAGCGTCTCTTCCATGCCGCCCCGGCTGCCCACCCACAGATATTCGGTTGACGGGTTAAGCTCTTGAACGACGGCGAGCGCGGGGTACACGTGTCCTCCGGTTCCACCGCCGGATATCATAAGTCGCATGGTCCGGTTCCGGCACAATATTGGTTTTGGGCTGTTCGGTGCGTCGGGAGATGGACAGCAACAGCCCCACACTGGCCATACTCATTACCATTGATGAGCCGCCGAAGCTGATGAACGGCAGCGGGATGCCGGTAAACGGCAACGAGGCGGTAATAACGCCAATGTTGATTAGCGCTTGCAAAATTAAACTACAGGTAATGCCGGCGGCCAGAATGGTGCCGTAGGTATCGGTGGCCTTCAGGCTGATTTTAAAGCCGCGATAGGCCAAAAAGGCGAACAGCCCCACCACCACCAGCGCCCCCACAAACCCCAGCTCTTCGCCGATGACGGCAAAGACGGCGTCGGTATGGGCGGCAGGGATGGCCCCGAACTTTTGCTGCCCGGCCCCCAGGCCCACGCCGGTTAAGCCGCCGCTGCCCAGGGCAATCAATATCTGGTTAATTTGGTAATTTTGGCCCGACGGGTCATGCAGCGGGTTCAGGAAGGCGGTCAGGCGGGCCAGTCGATATTCCGAGCGGGAGATGAGCAGGAAAAACGTGGCCCCGGCCATGCCGCCGCTGGCGACCAATTGCCAAACTTCGCCGCCGGCCACAAAAAACATGGTAAAGGCGGTAATGGCAATGAGCATGGCCGTACTGAGGTCCCGCTGCAAAACAATCAGGCCAACCACCATGCCAATTAAAATGGCAAAGGGCGCCAGGCCGTAAGTGATTTGCCTGATTTTTTCGTTTTTGGAAGAAAGCCAGTTTGCCAGATAAATGATGACGGTTAATTTTGCCACTTCAGAGGGCTGCACCGAGCCGCCGAAAAGCCAGCGCTGGCCGCCGAATTTTTCGTTGCCGAAGAAGAGTACCGCCCCCAGCAGCAACACGGTGCCGGCCATCATCAAAATGGAATACCTGAGCCACCAGTGATATTCGATGCGGGCCATAACCGCCAACGCGCCGATACCCAGCATCACCCAAATGAGTTGGCGCACAAAATAATAGGTTGGATTGTTGTAGTCTGCCACGCCTTGATACAGCGAAATGCTGTAAATCATCATCAGACCCAAAATTGTCAGGGCGGCAGCCGTGACAATCAGCAGATAATCTATGGCGGGCGGCGATGGTTCGGTTCGTCTTGTCATCGAATCACTCCGGGTTGTTCGCTACTCAGCACCAGACGCTTGAAATGTTCACCGCGCGCGGCAAAATCCGGGTAGGCATCGTAGCTGGTGCCCCCCGGCGAAAGCAGAACCACGTCGCCGGGCCGGGCCAGCGCCCTGGCCTGCAATACGGCCTGCGCCAGCGCGCCGCACCGGTACACGCTGAGGGCGTCGGCGGGTTGGCGTTGGCCTTCAATAGTATGAAAAACAAGTTCTTCTGCCTGACCAAATAACATCAAATGTTTAACCTGCTTTAATATGTGCCGGGCCGCTTCCTGCCAGGGCAAGTCTTTGTCTTTGCCCCCGGCCAGCAGGATAATCGGCTCTGTAAACGAGTTCAGACCGGCGATGAGCCGTTCCGGGCTGGTGGCGATGCTGTCATTAATGTAGGTGACGCCCTGTTGGCGGGCCACAACTTCCAGCCGGTGGGCCACGCCGGTAAACGATGTGACCACCTGCGCGATGGCCGGCGCGTCGGCTCCGGCGGCTTCGGCGATGGCGGCGGCGGCCAAAACGTTGTATTGATTGTGTTCGCCCCGCAGTTTGATGGCCTCTACCCGGCAAACGGGGGTTAATTGCCCTTGCCGGGCCAGCATTATCTGCCCATCTGCCACATACGCCCCCGTTTGCACCGGCCCGTTGCGGCTGAACCAGCGCACATCGGCGGCCAGTTCGCGCCCAATTTGGCGGGTGATGGCGTTATCCCGGCCCATCACGGCGGTTTGCTCCGGCGTTATGTAATCTACCAGTGACCGTTTGGCCTGGGTGTAGGCCGCCATGGTTTTGTGCCGGTCAAGATGGTTGGGCGTAATGTTCAGCAAGGCCCCCAGCGACGGACTTCGGCTTTGGAACAGCGGGCGCAATGCCGGGGCGATGGCGGCCTGCCGGTTGAGCCTGCCGTGAAAATACTCAAGCTGAAAGCTGCTTAATTCCAGCACCACCCGGTCTGCGGGGGCGATGGCGGGCAGGGCGTTGATGAGCGGCCGGCCGATATTTCCGCCGACGTGGGTGGCGTAACCGGACGCGGCCAGTATGTTGCCGACCAGCGTGGCGGTGGTTGTCTTGCCGCTTGAGCCGGAAATGCCCACAATCGGGGCCGGGCATAATTGGCAAAACAACCGGCTTTCGGTGGTGAGGGGCAGCCCGTTGGCCCGCGCCCTTTGCAAAAAGGGGATGGTCAACGGCACGCCCGGACTGACCACCAGAAAATCGGTGCGGGCCGGGTTGAGCAACTTGTCCGGGTGTGCGCCCAGACAGAGCGTTACCGGCAGAGCCTGCACCTGCTCCAGCCAACGGCTCAGGGCAGAGGCGGGTTTCGCGTCGGTGATGGTCACTTGCGCGCCGTGATGCGCCAAAAACTGCGCCACCGCTGCGCCCTCTCTGGCCAGGCCAACCACAACTACCCGCGTTCCGGCCAAAGGAATCGCGCGTTTAATCGCAGACGGGGTCATCGGTTTAAATAGATACCCTCAATCAGGCGGCCTGAGCCAACTCGTAGCTGTATTCTTCTTCGATGAACAGGTTATCGGCCAAAATGGCGTTGACTACCTGGTCCAGCGTGCGCAATAACCGGCCGGATCTGGTGCGATAGTGCTGCGTGCCGGCGGTCAGGTGCTGGTCAATCATCTGCACCAGTTCAAAGGCGGCCTCGTAGCGAGTTTGCAGCTCTTCCGGGCGGGGAACCAGCACGGGTTTGAAGGGGTTCGGTTTGAACGTGGTTTGAGTCATGATTATTTCTCCCTCTTAATCATTAGGATTTATCTTAATGCCAGGGCGATGCCCAGCATAGCCAACAAAATTGAGATAAGCCAGAAACGTTGGGTAATTTGCGTCTCTGACCAGCCGGATAGTTCAAAATGGTTGTGCAGCGGACTCATTTTGAAAAACCGTTTGCCGTGGGTGAGCTTGAAATACCCCACTTGCACTACGACTGACAAGGTTTCGGCTACAAAGATGAAGCCCACAATGGGCAGCAGCAGCCATTGACCGCTCATCAGGGCCACAATAGCCAGGGTAGCGCCCAGCGTACCGGAGCCGATTTCGCCCATGAATAGCTGGGCCGGGTAGGCGTTGTACCACAAAAAAGCCAGAATACTGCCCACCACGGTAAAGGTGAAGGCCACCAGCCAGATTTGTCCCTGCAAAAAAGCGATGATGCCATAGGCTACAAAGGCCACCGCCGAAACGCTGCCGGCCAAACCGTCCAGACCATCGGTCAGGTTGACGGCATTGCTGGTGCTTAAGATGATAAGGACGGCAATGGGCACATAAATGAAGGGCGAAACGGCAATCGGTTCCGGGTTGCCGGGGATAGCCACTGTATTCGCAAATTGAAAATCGCCCAAAGACATAATCAGCATGGCCGTGGTTGCCAGTACAAACTGGGCCGCAAATTTGGTTCGGGCCGAAAGCCCGCGCACTTTGCTGCGCACGGTAGACCAGTCGTCAATGAAGCCCAATACCGTAAACGAAAACAGAATACCCAGCGGCACTAAAATTGATTGACCAATAAGGGTTAAGCCCCATAAATTAACAATGTGCAGCGCGCCGGTTATCAGCAAAACCGGAATGACAATCAGCAGGCCGCCCATAGTGGGCGTTCCCGCTTTTACCTGATGGGTGGTCGGCCCTTCCAGGCGAATTTGCTGCCCGATATGCCGGCTTTTCAGGAAGTTAATCAGGGGTTTACCCCAAATGACGGCCAGCAGAAACGAAATACTCCCCAAGGTCAGTGAATAGGCCATCAGCCGGTTGCCTCCCCGCCTGGGCCGGCGCTTAAGCCTTGCACAATGGTTTCCATAGCCATTGAGCGCGAGCCTTTGATGAGGATGGTATCGCCGGGGGCGGGAATTTTTTGCAAATAATCCAGAATGGCTCCGGTGCTGTCCATTGCCAGGGCCGCTTCCGGCGTCAATCCGCAGGCGACGGCCTCCTGGGCCACAAGCGCGGCGCGCGGGCCGACGGTAATGAGCCAATTGGCGGTGACGGCGGCCCGACAGCCCACCTTGCGATGCCCTTCCGCTTCAAACGGGCCCAGTTCGGCCATATAGCCCAGCACGGCAATTTTGCGGGGGGCATTTAGCTCTTGCAGCAAGTTCAGGGCGGCAATGGTAGAGGCCGGGCCGGCATTGTAGGTGTCATCCAGAATGATAGAGCCGTTTGGGCCGGGGATAGCCACCAGGCGTAATTGCGACTGGTGGTTTTGCAACCCGGCCGGCACATCTGCCCAGGCTATGCCCTGCACCAGCCCCACCGCAGCGGCTCGCAGGGCGGTGTGTACGCTGTGCCGGCCCAGCAACGGCACTTTTACGTGAGCCGTATCGCCCTGAAAATGCAGCACAAACCGAATGCCTTCCAGCCCTTCGCTTTGAATTTGGTCGGCCCACAAATCGGCCGTGGGCGACAGGCCGTAGGTGAAGATGCGGGCGGGCGTGTGCTGCTGCATAGCCATCACCAGGGGGTCATCAATATTCAAAATAGCCGTCCCGGTGGGGGGCAGGGCTGCCACCAATTCCTGTTTGGCGGCGGCAATGCGCTCAATGCTGCCCAGCCGTTCCAGATGGCTTGGCCCGATATTGGTCACAACGCCCACATCCGGCGCGGCTATTTGGCACAGGGTTTCAATTTCGCCCAAGTTGTACATGCCCATTTCCAGCACCACCTGCTGGTGTTCGGCGGTCAGTTGCAGCAGGGTCAGGGGCAGGCCGATTTCATTATTGAGGTTGCCCTCGTTTTTCAGGGTGCGGTATCGCCCCGAAAGGAGCAGGGCGGTTAATTCTTTGGTGCTGGTTTTGCCCACGCTGCCGGTAATGCCAATGACCTGCGGCGAAAATTGTCGTCGCCAGTGCGCGGCCAGGTTTTGCAGGCCGATGAGGGTGTCTTCCACCTGAATACAAACCGGTTTATTCCAACGCTGCGGCAGGCGCGGGGCCGCCCGGTTAATGGTGATGCAGTCTGCCCGGACGGGCCGGTGTACAATGGCGCCGACGGCTCCGGCGGCGAAGGCGTCGGCCACAAAGTTGTGGCCGTCAACCCGCTCGCCGGGCAGGGCCACAAACAACGCGCCCGGTTTCGATTCCCGCGAATTGATGACCACGCCGGTGACGGCCGGGTTGGGTTGCGGTTGCGATTGCATATTGGTCAGGCCGAAAATCACATCGGCCAACGTCAGGTGACGGGTGTTCAAGGCAGTTCCATCCTGTTGAAAAGGTTAGGGCGCGGTTTGCGCCAGTCTGACGGTATCGGGCGGAATGGACATCAGGGTAGCCAGCCGCTTGCCGATACGCCGGAAGGTGGGGGCAGCGGTTTGCGTGCCCCACTGCGACGTTTTCGGTTCGTGCAAAATAACCAGTATCACCGCCTGCGGGTTATCAGCCGGAAAGTACCCGGCAAACGAGGTGATGGTCAGGGTGGGATGATAACCGCCCGGAATGGGAATTTGGGCGGTGCCGGTTTTGCCGGCCACTTTGTAGCCGGGGATGAGGGCCGGCGAGTTTTCCATTTCCAGGGCCGTAACCAGCATTTGGGTTAAAACGTTGGCCGCATCGGCAGAAACGGTGCGGCGGATAACTTCCGGCTGAACAGGGATGACCCGCTGAGTCTCGTGCGACACAATTTTTTGGGCCACGTAGGGCTTCATCAGCAGGCCGTTGTTGGCAATGGCTCCAATAGCGGCTATCATTTGAATGGGCGTTACGGCAATACCTTGCCCAAAAGAGTTGGTGGCCAGGTCGCTTGCGGACCAGTTGGCATCGTAGGGGGTGCGGAGGGTGCCGGGGCTTTCGTTGTTCAAATCCACTTCGATGAGGCGGCCAAACCCGAAGCGGCGCAGGTAATTGTAAAATTTCTCTTCGCCCAGCATTTGAGCCACTCGCGCCGCGCCGACGTTAAGGCTTTTAGCCAGCACGGTGGTCATATCAACAGTGCCGTGCGCTTGCCTGTCGGCGTTGTAAATGACCCGCCCCCCCACTTCAATGGAGCCGGCATCGTAAATGGTGGTGCCCGGCGAGATGATGCGGTCATCCAGGGCCGAAACCATAGTGATAGCCTTGAAGACGGATCCCGGTTCGTAAGGTTCGCTGACCGCCGGGTTGACAAACCGTTTTTCTTCGGTGACGGCGAAGGCGTTGGGGTTGTATGCGGGCCGGTTTGCCAGGGCCAGGATGGCCCCGGTTTTGGGCTGCAAAATGATGACGGTTCCGTTTTTGGCCCCGTACCGCTCAATGGCTTGCGCCAGTTCATCTTCGGCCATTTGCTGGATGGTGCGGTCTATGGTCAGAAACAGGTCAGAGCCGGGTACGGGGGGCACGTACTGAAAGTTCCCCATAGGAATGGTGAGGCCGTCGTCGTTCAAGGCCCCGGTCCGTTTGCCGGGTACGCCCTTCAAAAGGTCATCGTAATAGCCTTCAATGCCGTAGTAGCCGTCATTGTTATCGTTGACAAAACCCAGCAAGTGCGCCGCCAGTTGTTTTTCGGGATAGGCCCGTTTGGAACGGGGGGTGACGGTAACGCCCTTGATGCCCCATGCTTGCAGGGTTTCTCCGGCTTCTTTGGAGGCGGTGCGGGTGAGCAGGTAATATTGCGAATCGCCGCTCAGTTTCTCCAGAAATTTTTCTCTGGAAATATCGGTATTTGAAATGTTAAGGAGCCGGTACAGCCTGTCGGCGGTTTCTGCCGGGTCATCCAGCATTTCCGGGCTGACTTCAATGATGTATTGGGTGGTATCAACCGCCAGCAGATGATTGTTTCTATCAAAAATACTGCCCCGCGTGGGCGATAACGTGATTTCGCGGTAGTGGCGTTGTTCCGCCGCTTTCACAAAATAGGTGTGTTCGGCAATTTGCCAGTAGCCCAACCGGGCCACAAGCGCCACGGCCAGCACGGCCAGGCCGGTGCCGATGAACAGAATACGGTGATACAACGGATTCCTTGTTTCAGACATTGCCGTCATTCGCCGTCATGGTTATTCGCTGCGCCCGCTGATCCAGTTGGCGAGCCGGTCAAACCACGTTTGTTGAAAGGCTGGTTCGGTGGTGTAGGCTATGTAGGATGTCAGCGCGGTTGATTGCCGGGGCGCTTCGGTGGCCGGGAAGTTGGGCGCGGCCAAATATCGAATTGCTTCCGGGACGGTGGGCCAAAACCCCAGCTCTGCGGCCCGGGTTTCGACGCGCCCAATCGATTCATAAGCGGCGATTTCCATGGATAAATCCTTGTTTTGCCGTTGCAGCGCGTCTATTTGCTGGTGCAACGTATCCATTTCAAACGTTGAAACCGTAATGGCATTGGCCTGACTTAAATACAGCGACCCCACCAGACTGAAGGCAACCACCAACAGCAAAAATCCCAGCGTCGATTTTTTGTTGATACTCCAGGGTAACTCTTTGATAGCCGTTACCGGTTTAAAGCTGATAGATTGGCTCGACATACTCAGGTCTTCCTCATGCGTTCAACCACTCTGAGTTTTGCGCTGCGGGCGCGTGGATTGCTCTGAATTTCGATTGGGCCGGCCGTAACGGGCCTGGCCGTAATGACGGTTACGGCGGCTTGGTGGCCGCACGTGCAAACCGGCTGCCTGGGCGGACACAGGCAATCTTTGGCCTCTTGCCGGAAATAATGTTTGACGATGCGGTCTTCCAGCGAATGGAAGCTGATAATCGCCAGTCTGCCGCCGGGAGCCAGCAAGCTGATTGCTTGCGGCAAAAATCGTTCCAGCGCGCCCAGTTCATCGTTTACGGCAATGCGAATGGCCTGAAACGTGCGCGTGGCCGGATGGATTTTATACTTCCTCCGCCCGCCGACGGCCCGGCTGACCACCTCGGCCAGGGCCAGGGTAGAGGCAATGGGCCTGGCCCTGATAATGGCTTTGGCAATGGGGCGGCTTTTGCGCTCTTCGCCGTACCGATAGATGATGTCGGCCAGCGCTTTTTCCGGCAGGGTGTTCACCAGTTCCGCCGCCGATTGTCCGGCCCCCGGCCCCATGCGCATATCCAGGGGGCCGTCGTTTGTAAAAGAAAATCCCCGTTCCGGGTTGTCCAGTTGCATTGATGACACGCCCAGGTCGGCCAGAACAGCCTGCGCGGGCGGCAGACCGGCTGCGGCGACTGCCCGCCGGACGTGTTCAAAGTTGGTTTGCACCAACCGGACTGAACCCTGAAACGGGGAGAGACGAGCGTGTGCGATTTTTAAAGCCGTCGGGTCTGCGTCCAGCCCCAGCAGTTGGCCGCCGGGGCCAATTGCCTGTACAATACCTTCAGCGTGTCCGCCCGCGCCAACCGTACAATCAATAACGCAATATCCTGTTTTTAGGCGGAGCGCGTCAAGAACCTGTTGCTTCAAGACGGGTTGATGCGGACTATCCATAACGCTGCCCCACCAAAGGTTTACAGAATGTCGAGGTCGGCCAGGTGCGACGCCAGCAGTTCCGGGTTTTCGATGACAGATTCCTGCTCTTGCTCCCAGCGTTGCGGAGCCCAAAGCTCAATTTTATCCATCGCCCCGGCCACCACCACGTCGGTTTCAATGCCGGCGTAGGCCCGGAGTTTGGGAGGGATAATAACCCGGCCGTTGCGGTCCGGAATGGAATCGGAGGCGCCGAAAAACAGAAACCGTTTGAACTGACGGGCATCCTGATTGCCGATTGAAGCGCCGGCTACTTTTTGAGCCAGCTTTTCCCATTCGTTTTTGGTGAAGGCCCACAGACAGCCGTCCAGACCGCGCGTGATGACAATTCCACCGGCCAACGCTTCTTTAAATTTGGCGGGAATGGTCAACCGGCCTTTGCTGTCGATGGTGTGTTCAAACTCTCCAAAAAACATGGTGGGTCACATTGCTCCACTGTGGGGGGCATAAGGGTAAGTAGAACGTATGTTCTTCCCCACAATACCCCACTTTTATCCACTAGTTCCCACATTATACTGCATTTCGCCCCACCTGTCTAGTCCTGTCTCCATTTTTTAAGGTTATGGTACTTATGTACTATATGACTTTTGTACTGTCTGGGGCGCTCTTGTCTTTTCATTGACAAATGTGGCCGGGGGCGGTTCGTTTCATCGCGCCGAAAGAAAATTGTAGGTTGTTCCATAGTTGGTTATAATGGTCTGTATTTTTATGAGCGGAGGAAAATATGGCGCGTGTTTTAATTACCGGCGCCACCGGGTTTGTCGGTGGCTATTTGGCCTCTCACCTGGCTCAGGATTCAAGCCTGGAGCTTTTTGGCGTAGACCTGGATGATTCGCGGTTGCTGCCGGCCCTTAAGGGCCGGCTCGCCTGTTTTGTCGGAGATTTGCTGGCCGAGGAGTTTGTGCTTGATGTCTTGCGCCAAATTCACCCCGACCACATCTACCATCTGGCCGGGCAGCCCTTTGTACCCACGGCCTGGTCCCAGCCGTGGCAGACCATCCAGTTGAACGCCCTGCCCCAGCTCAATCTATTGAAGGGGCTGATTGATTTGGAAATAGACGCCCGCTTTTTGAGCGTCACTTCGGCCAACGTTTACGGCCATTTTTCCGCCGACATGATTCCCTTGCGAGAGGACATGCCTCTCAATCCTGATAATCCGTATGACCTGAGCAAAGTTACCGAAGATTTGATGGCCCAGCAATATTACTTCAGCCACCAACTGAAGGTTATCCGGGCCAGGCCCTTCAACCATATCGGGCCGCGCCAAACCCACGCTTTTGTGACCGCCTCGTTTGCCCGGCAAATTGCCCGCATCGAAGCGGGCTTGCAGCCGCCGGTGGTGCGGGTGGGCAACCTGTCCGCCCAACGAGATTTTTCCGACGTGCGCGATGTGGTCAGAGCGTATGCCATGCTCATAGCGGGGGCCGCGCCCGGTCAGGCGTACAATATCGGCTCCGGCAAAGCGGTATCCATCCAGTCTATCCTAGACACCCTGCTTGGCTTAAGCCGGGTTTCTATTACCGTAGAGCCGGACCCGGCCCGGATGCGCCCCATCGACCAGCCCATCAGCTATGGCGATACCGGCAAAATTCGGCGGGCCGTCGGCTGGCAGCCGACGATTCCGCTGGCCCAAAGTTTGCAGGATATTTTATTTTACTGGCGAGCGCAAACCCGGCAAGAGGAACAATCGGCGTAAAAACCGCGTCTAGTTGATTTGGCCGGGATAATTCCCCCAAAATACAGCCGAATCACCCTCCCTTTTTGGAGCGCTTCATTATAAACTACTGAATAAACTACTGACCAGCGGCTTTTGTCCGAAACCGGAAACTCAAAACTTTTTACAGGGAGTAATTTGTATGACACAGAAAATAGCGTTAATCACCGGCATCACCGGGCAGGACGGTTCGTACCTGGCCGATTTTTTGCTGGAAAAAGGGTATTGCGTGGTTGGTATGGTGCGCCGCACCAGCACCATCAACTTCGACCGCCTGAAACACATTCAGGATAAAATCACCATCGTCCAGGGTGATTTACTGGACCAAATGTCCCTCATTGACCTGATAACGGAATATCAACCCGATGAAGTTTACAATCTGGCCGCCCAGTCTTTTGTGCCGACCTCGTGGAAGCAGCCCGTCCTCACCGGCGAATTTACCGCCCTGGGCGTTACCCGCGTGCTGGACGCCATTCGCATCGTCAAGCCGGACATTAGATTTTATCAGGCTTCTTCCAGCGAAATGTTCGGCAAGGTGCAGGCCGTACCCCAAACCGAAGACACGCCCTTTTACCCGCGCAGCCCCTACGGCGTGGCTAAAGTGTACGGCCACTGGATTACCATCAATTACCGGGAAAGCTACAACCTGTTTGCCTGTTCCGGCATCCTCTTTAATCACGAATCGCCGCGCCGGGGCATTGAATTTGTGACCCACAAAGTTACCCACGCCGCCGCCCGCATTAAACTGGGCCTGCAAAACGAAGTGCGGCTGGGTAATCTGGATGCCCGCCGCGACTGGGGCTACGCCGGCGATTACGTGCGGGCCATGTGGTTGATGCTTCAACAGGATGAGCCGGATGATTATGTCATCTCTACCGGCGAAACCCACGCTGTGCGCGAATTGTGCGAGACAGCCTTTGGCCGGGTGGGGCTAAACTGGCAGGATTATGTAGTGGTAGACCAAAAATTCTATCGCCCCGCCGAAGTGGATATGCTCATTGGCGATGCCTCCAAAGCCAAAAACGAGCTGAACTGGCAGCCGGCGGTCAATTTTAAAACGCTCATCGAAATGATGGTTGACGCCGATTTGCAGACTCTTAAAGCTGAAAATGACCTTGACTGAACAGCGGACGATGCCTTATGCCCGGCCCCCCCGCCTGTGGATTGTTGATGCCATCCGCGGCCTGGCCATTGTGGCGATGGTCTTTTTCCACCTGATGTGGGATTTGAACTTTTTCGGCGTTTACGGGGGCAATATGATGGCCCCGGCCTGGCAAATTTTTGCCCGCAGCATTGCCTCTACCTTCATTTTTACGATGGGAATCTCGCTCACGTTAAGCTACAATCGTCTCAAGGCCCGTAAAGCGGCGGGCGCGCTGTGGCCGAAGTACATCCTGCGCGGCGCTAAAATTTTCGGGTGGGGGCTGCTCATCTCCGGGGCAACCTATTTCGCTTTCGGCGACGGCTTTGTGGTGTTCGGTATTTTGCATTTGCTGGGGCTAACCATCATTGTCGCCTACCCGTTTGTCCGCTTTCGATGGGCCGGCCTGCTGACCGGCCTGCTGTTCATCGGCCTGGGTTTCTGTTTGAACAGGTTGGTCGTCCCCTGGCCCTGGCTGTTGTGGCTGGGCGTCAATCAGGCCGGGCGCTACATGGTCGATTATTATCCCATGCTGCCCTGGGCCGGGATGGCCTTTTTGGGAATTTTTGTGGGGCACACCCTGTTTCCGGGCGGGCAATCCAGGATTCAATGGCCCGATTGGTCTCAGGTTGCCGTTGTGCGCGGTTTGACATATATGGGCCGGCAATCGCTGCTGATATATCTGGTTCACCAACCGATTTTGATTGCCCTGCTGGTGCTGACCGGCATTGGACACCTCAGCTTTTAAGCCGCAATTATTTTCAAAACCGGATTGAATTTAAAGGGGTCGCGGGGCGGCCCCTTTTGCATGAACGACGGCCGGAGGGCCATTGTAAATTTTGGCGCACCTTATTTTGACAAAACTTTATTTATTTTGTATTTTATCTTCAGTAAGAACTGAAAGTTTGGAGTTATCCAAACATCACTTGACCCGATTATTGCCAAGCTAATTTGACTTTGGTATACTTTTGGCGAAATTGACGGTTAAGGAAGTCATTCTTTGTGGAATTAATCGATTCGCATTGCCATCTGGATTTTTACCAGTTTGATGCAGACCGGGCCGAAGTTTTCAGTCGGGCCGAAGCGGCCGGCGTGCGG
>JAJRUC010000503.1 GCA_024278015.1 Chloroflexota bacterium | reverse complement strand
GGCCTCGCGGGCGTATTTGGAGACGGCTTGCAGGTTCCAGTGTTTGATGGTATTGGGCGCAAAACATTCCTTGTGTTTGATTTCCATCGTATCGAAGGCGCAGCCGTCAGAATCAATGCCGATGAAAAATTCGTGTTCGGGTTGCAGGTCTGCCAGGGGTTTGGCGATGCCGGTCATTTTTTCCCTCCGTGAGAAAAGCTGGTTACACGCCGCTGTAGGCGGAAAATCCGCCGTCGATGGGGATGATGGCCCCGGTCACAAAGGCCGACGCGGGCGACAGCAGCCACAAAACCGCGCCCAGCAAATCTTCCGGCCGGCCGAAGCGGCCCATCGGGGTGTGGTCTATTACGCTTTGCCCGCGCGCGGTGTAGCCGCCGTCTGCCGTTTCCAGCAGAAAGCGGTTCTGGTCGGTGATGAAAAAGCCGGGGGCAATGGCGTTCACCCGGATGCGGGGCGAGTATTCCTGGGCCATGTGTACGGCCAGCCATTGCGTAAAGTTGCTCACCCCGGCTTTGGCTGCCGAGTAAGCCGGAATGCGCGTCAGGGGCCGGAAGGCGTTCATCGAAGAGATATTGAGGATATTTCCTTCTCCTTGCCCGGCCATCGCCCGGCCAAACGCCTGGCTGGGCAGCATGGTGCCGATGATGTTCAGGTCGAAGACGAAGCGCAGGGCGGCATCCGGCAAATCGAAGAAAGCCATGTCGGTGCCGGTGCCGGCTTGGGGATGATTGCCCCCCGCCGCGTTGATGAGGGCATCGACGCGGCCAAAGGCATCCGTCACCTGCCGGGCGGAGTCGGCCAGCGCTTCCCGGTTTAGCACGTCGCCGGCCAGGTACAGGTAGCGGCCCGCGCTCTTTTCCAGCCGGGCGCGTTGGGCTTCGGCCTTGTCGATGGCTTTTTGCAGGTCCAGGATTGCCACGTTGGCCCCCAGTTCGGCCAGGGTGCAGGCCATCTCTCCGGCCAAAATACCGGCCCCGCCGGTAATGACGACGGTCTTGCCGGTAAAATCGTACAAGGTGTTGAATGTTTGTCGGTTCATAAAAATCTCCTATGGAAGTGACCCTCTCCCCCCTCTGTGAGGGGGAGTAAGGGGGGAGAAAAGTTCAATCAAACGGCGTAAAGTGTTTGTTAAAATGCGTCTCCAGCATTTTGTAGTACGTTTCTTCGTCGTTTTTGAGCGTGTCGAAGAACGGACGGCGGAAGGGCGGGTGGTTCAGCACCGAGCCGAAGGTCACGTGCAGAATTTCGCGGGCGTGAAAATCGTCCAGTAGAGCGCCCAGCCGGTCATCGGGCAGGCCGGCCACGGCGGGCATTTTGTCAATTTGGGCCGAGACGTGATAGCTGGCCCGGTCGGTGGGGTAGCGGTTTATGGCAAAGGCGGCAATCTGCCGGAAGAGCGCCGGGTTAAGATGGGCGATGGCCCGCAGCGCTTCCAGATAGCTGGTCCCGGCGGTTTTCAGGTGAACCAGGTCGCCGGCCAGCCGGGAGGCAATCGGATAGATGCTGAATTTGTCGGAGCCGGAGTGCAGGCTGAGTTTGTATGGCCCAAAGGCCCGCGATACGGCCACGTGTTGGGCAAACGAGGCTTCAAAGGCAGCCAAATCGCCGATGTAATCAACGCCTTTCTCAAATTCGCCCACGTAGCGGGGGGCCAAACTGACCCACTGCACGGCCAGCCGCTTCAACTCGTTGACGATGTACACGTGTTCGGTCAGGGTGGTGATGGCGTCGGTTTCATCAACGCTCATTTCCAGCTCGAAGGGGCGGCTGCCCATTACCCCGGCCAGGTGGCGGTACATGGCAACGGTGTGGGCCACGGCCCGGCCGTACTTGGCGGCGGCCCGCAACAGGTCGGCCCGGCTGATGGTCAGGCTGAAGTCGCCCAGGTCGATGGCCTTTTCCGCCAGCCGGGTTTCCAAATCTGCCGGGGAACTGTCCAGCGCATGCCAGGGGAGGGCGGCCACTTTGGTTTCCAGCGCGGGCAGGGGGGCGGTGTGAGCGCTGTTATCAACGTGTTCGCCGGGGTCGATGGTGAAAAAGGTGTAGCCGGCGGCGGCGCAAGCGTCAATATCGGCGGTGGTTTTCAGGTGGTCGGCGTCCGCGCCGAAGCCCTGCCGCCACCCTTCCTGAAAAACGCCCCAGGTGGCGTCGTCCATCACCTGTTGCGGAGCGCGGCCCGTGCGGGCGTTTTCGCGGATGGATTGCTGGGCCACAATGGGGGCCAGGGTGTGTTGCCGGAAGGCCCGCAGATGGCCGGGCGTAGCCAGCCCCAGGCGGTCGCCCGCGCCCGCCGATTTTTGCAGGCCCAGGGGCCGGGCCGCCAAAAAGGGCAAGGCGGCCCGCAGGGCGGCGGCGTTGGCGGGCGTGGTCGGGCAGCGTTTTATGGTGAAGGCCGCGTGGCACATCGTTAGCGGAAGCTCTTCGCCGGAGAAACCGGCGGGCGCATCAGCGGCGAAGATACCCAGTAGCTTTTCCGGTCCCCGTCGGCCCAAAAAGAAGAGACGGTTTTGACCGGCGGCAATCGAGCGCGGGTAAACCGTCAGGCCGCTCAGGTCGCCCAGTTCGGCGGCCAGGGTTTCGGCGGCGGCAGCGGGCAGGGCCGGGTCAGATGTTTTCAGGGCGTTCAATAGTAAATCGCTCATGCTGTGTCCTTTCTTGTTCGATGAATATGGTTCAGGCGGCGGGCGCGGGCGGCGGCCCGCTTGATTCTCTGACAATGAGTTGGCAGGGCAGGGTGAGGTGTTCAAAGGCGGGCCGGCTATCGGCAATATGTTGCAGCAACAGGTTGACGGCCCGCTCGCCCGCTGCGGCGACGGGCAGGCGCACGGTGGTCAGGCCGGGGTTGAGCCAGGCGCAAAAGGGCTGGTCGTCAATGCCGATGACGCTGACATCGGCGGGCGCGCGCAGCCCGGCCCGCTGGATGACGCGCATCACCGTGGCGGCCACAATATCGTTGGCGGCAATAATGGCCGTGGGCCGGGGCGAACAGGCCAGCAAGGTCAGGGTGGAGCGTTCCCACTGGCCGGGGTCGGCTTCAAAATCGCCCGGTTGCAGGTACTCGGCTGGGGCGGGCAGGCCATGTTTTTTCAGACCGAGGCGATAGCCCGCCATGCGGGCGTGGGTGCTTTGCCGCCTGTCCGGCCCCACCAGGTGGGCAATACGGCGATGCCCCAGGCCCACCAGATAATCGATGGCGGCCACAACGCCCCGGTCGTGTTCAAAGCTGATGTGGCTGAAGGTGTGGTGGCGGGTGGTGTGGTTGACCAGCACCATCGGCGGGGCGGACGGCGGCAGTTCCAGCAGGTAATTATCGTGCAGGATGATGGAGGTAGAGAGGAAAATCAGGCCATCGACCTGTTTTTCCAGCAGCAGGTTGACGGCCTGTTTTTCGTCGGCCAGGTTGCGGGCGGTGCAAAGCAGAATGTTGTAATTGGCGGCGCGGGCAATCGTTTCGATGGTGTTGAGGGCGCGTAAAAAAAGGGGCGTTTCAATTTCGGCGATGATGATGCCGATGGTGGCGGTGCGGCTGGTGACCAGACTGCGGGCCACGCGGTTGGGCCGGTAGTTCAGGGCGCGAATGGCGTGTTGGATGCGTTCCAGCGTGTCGGCGGTCATGGCGGCGGTGCGGCCGTTCAGGGCATTCGACACGGTGGTGACAGACACGCCTGCATGGCGGGCTACGTCTTTGATGGTGGTTCGTTTGGTTGGATTTGGGCGTGTTTTTGCCATCGGGATGCGCTTTTCCACTCGGTGTAACGTTTCAGTGAAACGTTACACTTATCTTACCACAGGGCCGGCGGCGTGTCAATTTAAATCAGGGGGGTTGCGCGCAAGGGCGCGATACATTGCGCCCCTGCTTTCCAAAACCATATAGGTTTTCGGAGGACGTATGATTAAGTTTCGTTTCAAAGTTACCCAACTAAAACAAGGCGGGCCGGCGGTTGTTGCCGCCGTGATGATGCTGGCGGTTAGCCTGGTGGTGTTGCAGCTTCAGGCCCGGGCCGGATTCATCGCGGCGGGGGCCGGGGGTTGCGGCCTTTTTGCCGATGCGGTGCAAGCGGCCCAAAATGGCGATACCCTGACCCCCATGCTGCCGGAACGCGCGTCGGGCGGGGCGGTCATCAGCAAAAATCTGTTTATTCCGGGCGGCTGGTTTCCTCCCGATGCCGGTTGCTCCACCGAAAACCAGCCTTTTACCGACACCACCGCCATGCTGGCCGCCGGATTCACCTTCCACGCGCCCATATCCCGGTCTGCGCTGGCTTACAGCAACGGCCCGGTCATCACCCTTGACCCGCAAGTGGTCACGTTGACCATCAGGCACATGGAATTTAAGCAACTGGGCCATACGGTGGGCGCCACGGCCACCGAGGGCGGCGGCATTACGGGCGTTATCAGCGATGGGGCGGATGTGCTGCTGGACAATATTATGATTGCCGAAAGCAGCGTGTTGAGCGGCGGGGGCGGCCTGCGGCTGGAAGTGCGCGGCGGCTCGCGGCTGGTTATTTCCGGCAGTCAATTTCTTTCAAACACGGCGGCTCGCGGCGGCGGCCTGGAGATTTTTTCCGGGGCGCAAGTTTCGACGGCGTGCGGCGTAGGCGCGGATACCAGACAATGAGCGCGTCGCCGCCAAATTTGATGACGCTCCCCTGAAAGGCGTGTACTTCGGTGATGAGGGGGGTGAAGACGCTTTGCAGGGCGCGGGTCAGTTCTTCCGCGCCCCGATCCGGGCTAAGGCCGTGGGTCAGGGCTTCGGTCAGGGGGGTAAAGCCGGATGGGACATATTTCCACCTGTCGCAAGCTGGAGGTTTGTGGTAAAATCAGCTTTTAGCTATCAGCCTTCAGCTTTTTTGCTGATTGCCGATTGCTGAACCCTGAACGCTTTTTTTACGGAGGCAACCGATTGAATCATTACGGTGTTATTTCGGCGGGCGACCCCCAAACCGTGGCCGCAGGGGCGGAAATTTTACGGCAGGGCGGCAACGCCGTCGATGCGGCGGTGGCGGCGGCTTTCGCCTCGTTTGTATCGGAGATGGTGCTGGTAAATATCAGCGGCGGGGGCATCGCCACCCTGCATTTGGCCGCAAGCGGGCAAAATGTGGCCTGCGATTTTTTTTGCGATATGCCCGGCGGGGTTTACGATGAAAATCGGGCCGATTTCAAACACGTTCTGGTTGATTTTGGCGCGGCCCGGCAACCCTTTTATATTGGGCGGGCCGGCGTGGCCGTGCCGGGGGTGGTGGCCGGACTGTGCGCTTTGGCCCGCAATTACGGTTCGCTGCCCCTGCCAACCTTGCTCGCCCCGGCGGTTCGATTGGCGCGGGAAGGGGCGATTCTTTCGGCTGCGCACGCCTACATCGCCGAAATTCTGATGCCCATCTTCACCGACACGCCGGAATCGGCGCGGGTGTACGCCCCGCAGGGCCGCGCTCCCCGGCCCGGTGACTGCCTGCGCAATCCGCAACTGGCCCACACCCTGGCCCGGCTGGGCGCGGAAGGCCCCGATTTTTACTACCGGGGCAAGTTGGCCG
>JAJRUC010000502.1 GCA_024278015.1 Chloroflexota bacterium | reverse complement strand
GCACAATCTGGCCGGGGTCGTCCAGATAGCGGCTGTTCCCGCCGATGATGTCGGCTACCACGTACCAGATTCTGGCCCCAAAAATGCCCGAAATCAGCAGCCAGATGAGCGCATCCCAAATAATATCCGGGTCCTGGTCTTTTTGTTTAATGTACCATGCGGCGTACCACGCCCCGGCCAGCGTGCCGGTTACAATTAATAGTCCGTACCAGCGAATGGGCAATTGAATACCACCCAGCCTGATGGTGTAAAGAATAGGGTCAATCATAAATTTACCTTTCTGGCATTAAATGGATTGAGTACCAACGGTAAACAGCGCTCTTTTACTGTTTTGCCCCCCTCAAAAGGGGAGAGAATTTTACTTCCCCCCTTTTGAGGGGGGACTGAGGGGGGTGAATAGTTGCTATCATTCAATGTAACCCAGCGCCTTCAGTTGTTGCAACAGATTTTCGTCATCTTCAAGGTTCAGCGTGCGATTCGCCTGCCATGTATCGGGCCGGCGGGCCACCGCCTGAGCCAGAAAAGCGTCCATACGCCCGGAGAGTTTGGCGGCCGTTTCGGTTTCCCGGCTGATGATGTCGGTTAATTCGCGGGGGTCTGCCTGCAAGTTAAACAGTTCGTCCTGCACGCCGTCAATGCGCACCAGCTTGTTTTGTTTGTGGAACGCGGCCCGCCGGTTCAGGTGACAATAGAACGATTCGATAAGTTGGGGCACGTGTGTTTCCATCATCGATAAAAATGTATTGGGGGCGTAGGCTTCCGCATACACCGATTCATGTTCCGGGTCTGCGCCGTACACCGTCCGCAGCAGGTTCAGTTCTTTCACGTCGCCGGCGGGGCGATAGTCTGATTCAAAAAGTTGCACATTGGCCAGGTCCAGAATGGTGTGGAACAGCCGTCGGGTAGAAACCGTGGCCTTAATGCGTCGGCCCGCCGCTGCCCCTGCCGGAAATTTAACAATAAGCGGCACATGCACCAGTTCCTGATAGGCCACAAACGAATGGCCCATAAAATCGTGTTCGCCCAGCCCTTCGCCGTGGTCGCCCACAATGATGGTCATTGTGTTTTCGGCCACATCTTCGCTGCTCAGGAAGGTGAGCAGGTTTTCCAGCAAGTGGTCCTGACAGGCCACTTCGGCGTCGTACATGTCGTTCAAAACCGCCGATTCCATCGATTTGAAGCGTTCTTCCAACGGCAGCAGCCAGCGGAAGGTTTGGGTATTGTAATTGCGCATAAAATCGCGCACTTCGCGGTCTTCTTTAAAATACGGGGCAAAGCGGTCAATGAAGGTATCGGCCGGCGTGTAGGGCAAATGAGTTTCCATCAGGTTGATGAAGGTAAAATGGGGGCCGGCGGTTTTGTCCTGATGGCGTCGCGTCAAAAATTCGGTGGCGTCGTTCAGGCTGCGGGCCGTATCGCCCTTAAATTTAGCCAGTTTGGTCCACAAAGAAACCAGCACCGGATTTAAAGCCAGTTGAAACAAAAAATCTGACTTGACGAACAGATTTTGGACGGGATACGACAGTTTTCGCAATTGTTGGGTGTACCATTCCCACATATTATCCAGCGGTTGCGGCAGCCGGGATGACTGCCGTGGAACCGTGGGAATGGCCCCGCTATAATTGTAAAAGGCATCAAAGCCGCGTTTCAGGCCGTTATCCAGAATGCCGACCAGCGGATTATTGCAAAAGCCGGTTGTTTTGTACCCGCCGGCCTGCAACTGGGTGGCGATGGTATCGAACCGTTCATCAAGGGTGTGGTGCGCTTGCAGGGTTTGGTGGGTGGTGGGGTATTCGCCGGTAAACATAGAGGCGTGCGCCGGAATAGTCCACTGGGCGGCAGAGACAGCTTCGGTAAAAACGGTGGCTTGTTGGGCAAAGGCTTCAATATTGGGCGAGGTGTGTCGATGGTAGCCGTAGGTGTTGAGTCTGTCATAACGATGCGTATCCAGAACCACCATAACGATATTCAACGGATTTTTAACGGACATACGAATTTCCTTGTCAAACGTCTTGATTTAACGGGCTTGAGTTTAGCATAAAACTTGAAAGGTGACAATTATAAATTGGATGAAAGTTATGGTATATTCATCAAGAGCGCAAATTTACTGTTGGAGGGATGGTTTTATGGAAAACGAACAATCATCAGGCCGCCTGCGGGCGTTGGTGGCCGATAAACTGGCTCAAATTGGCGTGGATATGTTGAAAACCGATTTTGAGGTGGATGTCAAAACCGGGCTGTCTGAAGAGGCGTTGTGTGAAATCATCGGCAATTATCACGCCCTGCTGGTGAGCAGCGCGACCACAGTGACCCGGCGCGTGCTGGATAACGCTCCCGACTTGCGCGTTATCGGCCGGGCCGGAGCCGGGCTGGATAACATTAACGTGAGCGCGGCCCGGGAAAAGGGCGTTGAAGTGGTCAACGCGCCGCAGGCCAATACCCGGGCCGTGGCCGAATACACCATGGGCCTGTTGCTGGCGCTGGCCCGTCACTTGCCCCGGGCCGATGCCGGTATGAAAGCGGGCCGGTGGGAAAAATCGGCGCTGCTGGGTATTGGGCTTTACGGCAAAACGCTGGGTCTCATCGGGTTCGGCAAAATAGGGCGAGAAGTTGCCGCGCGGGCCAACGCCTTTGGCATGAAAGTGGTAGTCAACCAGCCGCGCATCACCCCGGAACTGGCCCTTGATGCCGGGGTGGAATTGATGTCGCTGCCGGATATGCTTAAACAGGCGGATTTTGTCAGCATCCATGTGCCGCTAAACGCAGAAACGACCGGTCTCATCGGCGCCAGAGAGCTGGCCCTGATGAAACCGACCGCGTATTTAATTAACACCGCGCGCGGCGCAGTGGTTGATGAGCAGGCTTTGGTAGCGGCCTTGAACGGAAATCGGTTGGCCGGGGCCGCAATTGACGTTTTTATCAAGGAACCGGCCGTTGAAAGTGAACTGGCCCGCCATCCGCGGGTGGTTGCCGCGCCGCACATTGCCGCCGCCACCCGCGATGCCCAACATGCCGCCGCCGCCACCGTCGCCCGGCAAATTATCGACTTGCTGGCCGATACCGCGCAAAACAATCCCCTCTCTTTGCAGATTTTGCCTTCTGAAAAAGTATTGCCCCACGAACAAATTGACCCGGCGCGCGTGGCCAGGCTGGTCAGCCGTCTTGAAAAAGAAAAGACCCTTAAAAACCCGCCCATCGTCACCGAGTGGGACGGCAATTATGTGGTTTTAGACGGCGCCACCCGCGTCACCGCACTTAAAGAGATGAAGTGCAAATACATTGCGGCCCAGGTTGTGCCTCACAGCTCCGATTCTTTAACCGTAGAGGCGTGGCGCCACGTCATTCAAGGGATTTCTCCCAAAAAACTGTTGCAGCTCATTGAAGATTTGCCGGAAGTGCGCTACGTGCAGGTTGACCCCGCCTACGTGCAAGACAGCATGATTGAACTGGGCGGCATGAGTCACCTGCTTCTGGCCGGTGGGCGGGTATTTGTCATTCAGCCCGCCCCCGGCGGCAGCCGGCTGGATGCCATCAACAACCTGGTTGAAGCCTATATCAACCTCGGTCAGGTAGACAGAATTCTGGTTGACAATTTTGAAGAAGCCCGGCTGGAGTACCCGGAAATGACGGGCCTCATCGTTTTCCCCAGCTTCACCATCGAACAAATATTGCAAATTTCAAGTGTGGGCAAGGTGGTGCCGGCGGGTATTACCCGGCTCATTATTCCCGGACGGGTTCTGCGCCTGAACCTTGATATGGAGCGCCTGCAAAAAGACGAACCGTTTGCCGCCAAGGCAATCTGGTTCAGTCAAACCCTCAGAGACCTGATGGCTAACCATAAAGTGCGCTACTACGAGGAGCCGGTTTACCTGCTGGATGAATAGCATCGGCGCCGATTTAGTAAAAAATTTGTGCAAACCGGTTAATAAATGATTTGATATTTTGTTCGGTCTGCTTAAATTTCTTGTGAAAAACAGAGCGTGAAATTTGACACGAAAGAGAGGTGGTGGTATTATCTCTGTAGATTTGAGATAAATCAAATTTAATCAAGTTAATAACCTCCTTTTCCCCTCCGTGAGTTTTAATGCAGTATGCTCACGGCGACTCGCGCAAAATGGTTAGAGATCGAGTTTTTTTTCTACTCGAAAAGTAACAGGTTATACCTGTAGCCTCTGCTGTCGCGTGTCGAAATCCTCATGTTTTCCTCAAATTCGATCTCTGACCTGTAAAATCGCTGATAACCTCAGCGATTTTTTTGTTTCTTTACGTTATCTTTATGGCGTTTTGCCTGTTAATGACCGATAATAAACTGAAGTCAGAATGAAAACGACAGTTTTTTCAAATATATTATAGCGAGCCAGGCAAGCACAGCGAAACAATTGTTAATTAAAAAAGACAACTGTTCAGGCATAAGCATTTGTGACGGTAAACAGCGCGCTCTTTTGTTGCCTGACCCCCCTGATAAAGAAACCGTTTTGCGTCAATTCCCCTTTCAAGGGGAAGAAGTAAAATCCTCCCCCCGCTTGAGGGGGGTGAACAGTTACAAAAGAGGAAAGGATTGCTTCGGCGCAAAAAACACGCCTCGCAATGACAGCAGAAACCGGTGTTTTCAAATTGAACGCAGTCTGGATTGTAATTATTGGGGTAGTGGTACCAGACCCTGAAATATCGAACGTTATTAATAAAAAACAGGAGATCCTATGTTCGGCAAAAGAAACAAACAAAACGTATCGAAACAAGGACGGTATTTTTTAAGCAACTATCCCATGGTCGTAAAAATTTTATTGGGTTATGTATTTTTAATTATCATTTTACTGGGCGTAATTGGCCTGGCCCGTTACAATATGGTGCGCCTGAGCGTGGTATACGAAGATGCCCTGCAACGCCAGAGCGATATAACCGATGCCTGGGCCATGAGCAAATATCTTTCGGCCCAATACGGTAATCAGGCTGATTTTTTTGTGACGCAGGATAGTGAGGAAGCCGATGCGTTTGGAAAAAACAGCGACTTGATGAGCCGGTACCAAAAGCGTATTCGCGCTTCGGTGGAGACGATTGATGAAAAGAAGTGGCTGTCCGGGATGGACCAATATGATTGGGAATTTACCACACTGTTTGAAGAGAAAATTGTCCCGGCCGTGGAAGCCGGCGACACAGAATCCTTTGCCGCCTTGAACGACGAGTCCGAGCAATTGATTAAGAAGATGGAAGTCTTGATGGGTGAATTGACCAAATCTTATCAGAGCGAGGTTGACGAGGCATTGCAGACCGTGGCCGATGTGCAAACTCTATTGCTCCGTTTGGTGATAATTATTGCCGCAGGCGCGGTGGTACTCAGCGGCGGGTTGGGTTTTTTCCTGGCTCGCCAAATCGCCCGCCCGGTACAGGCCATGACCGGCATTGCCAACCGGCTGGCGGCAGGGGACGTGAATCAGACGGTTGCCTTCAGCGGTAAAGACGAAATCGGCAAAATGGCCGCAGCCTTCCGCAATATTATTTACTATCAACAGGAAATGGTGGCGGCAGCCCGCAAAATAGCAGAAGGCGATTTACTGGTTGACGTAAAGCCAAAATCAGAACAGGATGAACTGGGGCAAGCCTTCGTTGATATGTCTCACGGTTTGCGCGGTATGATTCGGGAGATAGCAACCAGTGCCGATACGCTGTCTGCGGCCTCGACGCAACTGGCAGCCGCCACCGGGCAGGTGGGTCAGGCTGCCGGCCAGGTTTCTACCACAATTCAGGAAGTGGCTCTGGGCAACGGGCAACAGGCAGAACGGCTGTCCGGCGCCAATGAACTGGTGAGACAGGTGGCCCAGGCCATTGACGGCGTGGCGCAGGGGGCGCAGGAACAGGCCGCGGCGGTGGGCAACTCGGCGAATGTGGCTAACCGCATTGCGGGTATCATTCAAACGGTGTCTGAAAACGCTCAAATTGGGGCGGAAGGGGTGGCGCAGGCGGCTCAAGTGGCCCGGCAGGGCAGCGAAACGGTTCAGACCACTGTGCGGGGTATGGAAAGCATCAAAGAGAAAGTCACCGCTTCGGCGCAGAGTATGCAGGAAATGGGCCGACGGTCTGAACAGATTGGGGCCATTGTGGAAACGATTGATGACATTGCCGCCCAAACCAATCTGCTGGCCCTCAACGCCGCCATCGAAGCGGCCCGGGCCGGAGAACACGGCAAAGGTTTTGCCGTAGTGGCCGATGAAGTGCGTAAACTGGCCGAGAAATCCGCCGTGGCTACCGGCGAAATTGCCGGGTTGGTGAAAGGTATTCAGGAGGCGGCCACAGAAGCCGCCGCCGCTATGGACGCCGGCTCCGCTGAAGTAGTGAAAG
>JAJRUC010000501.1 GCA_024278015.1 Chloroflexota bacterium | reverse complement strand
GGCGGCGGCGGCTTTGTGGGCTGGAGTTTAAGCGTCCTGCTTTCCGGCGTATTGGGAAGATGGGGCGCCGGCGCCCTGTTTGTGGTCATCGGGCTGGCGGGTGCGGGCTTAATCCTGTCTCTTGACGGGGCAGACCTGCTCAGCCGTTTTGCGCCGCTGCCCATACCGCCCGCCGTAGCCGAACCGCCGGCCGAAGATATGGAAGCCGGCAGCCCTCCGCCCGGCCCCGAAGCGAAAACGGCTTCTCTCCCCAAAAAACGCAGAAAACCCCGCCCCCCCCAACCGTCGATGAGCGCCGACCAGGCTCTGCAAGCGGCGGGCGCGGCAGCGGGTTATCAAAAAATCCAGCTTCCCCCGCTCGACCTGCTGGCCCCGCCCGCCCGCAGCAGCGGCAAATCGGCCAACGCCCGTTATCAGGCCCAGGTCATCGAAGAAACCCTCAACAGCTTTGGCGTGCCCGCCGAAGTGGTGGAGATTAATCGCGGGCCAACCGTCACCCAGTTCGGCGTTAAACCGGGGACCATCACCAAAAAACTGGCAAACGGCAAAGTGGTGGAACAGCGGGTGCGGGTCAGCAAAATAAATTCGCTCATCAACGATCTGGCCCTGGCCCTGGCAGCGGCCCCCTTGCGCATTGAAACACCCGTGCCGGGCCGGCCCATTGTGGGCATTGAAGTGCCCAACAAAAATATCAGTCTGGTTTCGCTGCGCGGGTCGATGGAAACGGAAGCGTTTGACAACGCCCACAGAAAAGGTAATTTAACGGTGGCCCTGGGCAAAGGCTCAAACGGCAGCGTCACCACCATCGACCTGACCAAACAGCCCCATCTGCTGATTGCGGGCGCAACCGGCTCCGGCAAAAGCGTGTGCATCAACACCATCATCATCAGTTTGTTGATGACCCACACCCCGGACGAGTTGCAACTGCTGATGATTGACCCCAAAATGGTGGAACTTGTCTCTTACAACCATATTCCGCATTTGATTGCGCCGGTAGTGACCGATTTTGAACAAGTGGCCGGGGCGCTGGCCTGGGTCACGCGGGAAATGGAACATCGCTACAAGGCTTTCGCCGCCGCCGGAGCCAGAAACATTAACGGCTACAACGCCAGAGCTGCTGCGGCAGACCATCTGCCGTATATGGTGGTCATCATCGACGAACTGGCCGACCTGATGATGCTGGCCGCCGATGAAGTGGAACGATACATCAGCCGCATTGCCCAAATGGCGCGGGCCACCGGCATCCATATGGTCATTGCCACCCAGCGGCCCTCTACCGATGTGGTGACCGGCCTGATTAAGGCCAACTTCCCGGCCCGCATTGCCTTTGCCGTCAGCAGCCAAATCGACTCGCGGGTTATCATCGACAGCCCCGGCGCGGACAAGCTGCTGGGCAAGGGAGACATGCTCTACATGTCGCCCGATTCTTCCAAACTGGCCCGCTTGCAGGGTTGCTTTGTGTCTGATGCGGAAATCAAAAATATAGTCACCTACTGGAAGCGGGTGGCCGTGGCCCTGGCGCCGCCGGTTTCAGCGGATGAAGACGATACTCCCCAAAAACAACCCGCCGCCCGGCAGCCGGCTCCGGCTGCCGAACTGCCGTGGGCCGACATTCTGGAAGAGGCCCACAAGGATGATATGCTGGAACGGGCCATCGACCTGGTGACAACCAGCCGGCGGGCCAGCACCACCTTTTTGCAGCGCAAACTGGGCATCGGCTACCCCCGCGCCTCCCGGCTGATGGACCAACTGGAAGACGAAGGCGTGGTTGGCCCCGCCGATAGCAGCCATGCCAGAGAAGTGCTGTGGCCGGCAGAGCCGGATGATGGTTCTGTTGCCGATGAGTTGCTGTTGAACGACTAAACGCATCCCTCGAATTTTCCAAAATTCCCCCTCTAATGGTATGATAGATGCCGGTCGCTGGTGCCCCTCTTGATAATGAGGGGCATTATGCTTTCTGAAAGGGAAACAGATATGCGGATTGGAATTGATGCTCGGCTGGTGTATTACAGCAAGGCGGGAATTGGGCAATATATCATTCATCTGACCAGGGGATTGGCCCGGCTTGATACCCCCGATGACCAGTTTTTGCTGTTGCAAAGCCGCAAAGATAAAACCAAAATCATTCAAAACAACCATTTTGGGCGCACATCCCTTTGGACGCCCAGCCATCACCGCTTGGAACAGCACGCCCTGCGCGCGGAAACCGCGCCCCTCGGCCTGGATCTGCTGCACTCGCCCGATTTTATTCCCCCCTTCAAACGCAACTACAAATCCGTTATCACCGTTCACGACCTGGCTTTTTTGCTTTACCCGCAATTTATGACCAGAGAATCGGCCC
Organism: Chloroflexota bacterium; assembly: GCA_024278015.1. GTDB lineage: Bacteria > Chloroflexota > Anaerolineae > 4572-78 > 4572-78 > JAJRUC01. Next base: position 9,868 of record JAJRUC010000501.1, on the reverse strand, counting down.
GCTATTACGGCCAGATTGACCAGGCCGTGCGCAACACCGACCACATCATCGCCGTCTCTGAAGCCACCAAACGGGATTTAATCAAGTTGCTCGGTGTTCCCCGGGATAAAATCACCGTCATTTACGAGGGCCGCAATCCAACCTACCATCAAATTGACCGGCAAGAAGCGCATACCTTTGTCAAAAAGACCTTTGGGCTGGACCCCAACTTCATCTTCTTTATCAGCACGCTTGAGCCGCGCAAAAATATTCCCACTCTGCTCAGGAGCTATCGCTACCTGAAGGACCACTACCGGCACACATGCAAACTGGTGCTGGCCGGCAGCAAAGGCTGGCTGTTTGAAGAAGTAGACGACACCATCAAAAAATTGCAACTTGAAAACGATGTTGTTTTGCTGGGCCGCGTCCACGACGCCGAAGTGAACTATCTGTACAATGCCGCCGGTATGCTGGTGTATCCTTCATTTTACGAAGGCTTCGGCCTGCCCCCCCTGGAAGCCATGAACTGCGGCACCCCGGTTATCGCCTCTAAAATTAACGTGATGCCGGAAATTGTGGGCGATGCCGCCCTGCTGATTGACCCGCACGATGTTGAAAGTTTGAGCGTAGCCATGCACCGCCTGTTGACCGATGACACCCTGCGCCGGGAACTGGTTGCCAAAGGACTTGTACGAGCCGCCAAATTCTCGTGGGAGCAAGCCGCCCGCGAGACGCTGGCCGTCTACCGGCAGGTGATACACGGCAATTAAAGACAAGCCGGTAAAGTTGCGACTGCTCCCCCCTTAATCCCCCCTCAAAGGTGAGTTATCGATTATGAATTTACTCCTTTTACCCCCCCAAAGACCCTTCCCGCCGCATCAAGGCACAACCATTCGCAATTACAACCTGACCGTCGAACTGTCCAGGCGGCATCGGGTTTCGATTTTGACGTTTCTGGAACCGGACCAGCCCCTTGCAGACGGCCCTCTGCAAGATATATGCCACTATCTGGAAACGATGCCCTCACCCGGCCGCAGCCTGGGCACCCGCCTGCGGCAAATGCTCACCACCACCCGGCCCGATATGAGCTGGCGGCTGTGGTCGCCGCAATTTAACCGGCGACTGACCGCCCTGTTGCGCCAAAACGCCTTCGATGTGGTGCAAATTGAAGGTATTGAAATGGCCCCCTACCTGCCCACCATCAAACAGCACGCGCCCCGGGCCAAAATAATCTACGATGACCACAACGCCGAATGGCTTTTGCAAAAACGCAACTTCACCACCGATGTCAAAAATCCGCGCCGGTGGCCGGCCGCCGCCTACAGCTTCATCCAAACCATCCGCCTGAAAAAATACGAGCGTCAAATTTGCCGTCAGGCCGATGGCGTCGTTGCCGTCAGCCGGGCCGACCGCGAAGCCATTCGGCAGCTTGACCCCAGCCTCAACATTACCCTGGTGCCCAACGGCGTAAATTTGGCAAGCCACAATCCCGCCCCCCCCGAAGTCATCCCCGTCGACCTGGTTTTCACCGGCAAAATGGATTATCGGCCCAACATTGACGCCATGCTCTGGTTTGGACAAACCGTCCTGCCCCTGATTCAGGCCAAACGCCCCGCAACCACCCTGGCCATTGTCGGCCAAAGACCGCACCCCCGCCTGAATTCGCTCAAAGCCAATCCGCATATTGTCATTACCGGCTATGTCGATGACGTTCAACCCTACATTGCCGGGGCGCAGGTATACGTCGCCCCCTTTCGGGTGGGGGGCGGCACCCGCCTGAAGATACTGGAGGCAATGGCGATGCACAAGGCCATCGTGTCCACCACCGTCGGCGCGGAAGGCTACCCCGTTACCTCCGGGCAAGAGCTTGTTTTGGCCGATACAGCGGCTGACACCGCCCAAACCATTCTGCATCTGCTGAACACCCCCGCCGCCCGGCATCAACTGGGCGAGGCGGCCTACCGCTTTGTGGCCGAGCATTATACATGGGAAATGCTTGTGCCCACGTTTGAAACGTTGTATTGAGGTGCAGGGTTGCAATCACGTTTTACGCATCACAGGCCCAGACAAAGGACGAGTGACCGGTGACCAATAACCACCCCCTCCTTGACCCCGCCTTCGCCGCCCGGCCCGTCCCCCCCCGCCCCGCGCCGCGCCGCGCCCGTTTTTCGCGCCGATTGCGGTTGCTCGGCCTGCAAACCATCGGCGGACTGCCGGCCCGCCGTTTGCCGGCCCGGACGCAAACAAAAAAAATCCTGCTCATCCGCCCCGACCATCTGGGCGATTTGCTTTTTTTGACCCCGGCCCTGCGCCGGCTGCGGCAATTGCTGCCAAAGGCGCACATCTCGCTACTCGTCGGGCCGTGGGGATTGCCCATCGCGCAAAACAATCCGCACGTGGATGAGATTCTCGTCTGCGAGTTCCCCGGCTTCACCCGAACAGACAAACCGTCGACGTGGCAACCGTATCGCTATCTGGCAAAAATGGCCCGCGCGCTGAAGCCTCATCAGTTTGATACGGCCGTCATCCTGCGCTTTGACCACTGGTGGGGGGCGTGGCTGGCCGCCGCAGCGGGTATTCCCCGTCGTCTGGGCTACAACATGCCGGAAGTTGCGCCCTTTTTAACCGATAGCCTTTCTTACGTTGACCAACGACACGAAGTTGAGCAAAACTGGCGGCTGGCGCAGTTCGTCATCAGCGGGGATGATGACCGCCCGCCGGATAACCGGATTGGCGACACAGAGTTTTTTTTGAACGCGGCGGATTCTGTTTGGGCAAGGGACTGGTTACGCGCCAAAACAATTGATTTGGCGCGTCCGCTGGTGGTCGTTCATCCCGGCGCGGGGGCGGCAGTAAAATTGTGGCGGGTGGGGGCGTGGGCGCAGGTAACAGACGCGCTGGCAGCCCGATTTTCGGCGCAATGTGTGCTGAGCGGCACTGCCGCCGAGCGGGAGTTGTGCGCGGCCATCGCCAAAAAATCGGCGGCGCGGACAACCATTGCGGCGGGAGAAACGAGTCTGGCGCAAATTGCGGCCATCATGGCGCGGGCGGCGCTGGTCATCGGCCCGGATACCGGCCCGGTCAAGCTCGCGGCGGCGGTCGGGGCGCGCACACTCAGCCTGTACGGCCCGGTGGATGCAGTAAAATTCGGCCCGTGGGGCAATCCGCAGCGCCACCGGATTTTGCGGGCGGGATTGGCCTGCCAACCCTGCAACCGGCTTGATTTTCCGGCGGAGGAAACGGACGCGCATTTTTGCGTGCGGGGGCTTTCGGCGGCGGGGATCATCGCGGCGGCGGGGGAAATGATGGCGGACAACAACGCCAGTGACAGCGATTCATAATTCGTCACCCGTCATTCGTTTTGCGCCGCGCGTTTCGCTCCCAAAAAACCCCGTCCGCATAGCACTGAATGCGTGCATCCGTCTTGGCCAGCGCCAGCCGTTTCAGGGCCAAACAGCAATACCCGGCGTCAATTTCCACTGCCACAAAATTTCGCCCCAGTTTTTTCGCCACCACCGCCGTGGTGCCCACCCCCGCAAACGGGTCGAACACCACCTGGCCGGGGTTTGAGCCGGCCAGAATAATTTTTGCCAGCAGTTTTTCCGGTTTTTGGGTGGGATGGTCGGTGTTTTCCGGCATGGACCAAAACGGCACGGTGATGTCCGTCCACAGGTTGGACGGGTGCGTCAATCGGAAACGACCGGATTTACTTGCCGTCCAATCTTTCGGCGCGCCGCGCTCATCGGTGTACGGAGCGATGACTTGCCGTTTCAGCTTGACCGCGTCCACATTAAAGGTATATTCATCCCCCACCGTGCCGAACCAGATGTCTTCTGCGCTGTTTTTCCAGTTGCGTTTGGCGCCGCGCCCTTTTTCCCGCTCCCACGTAATACGATTGCGAACGATAAAATAACGCGCCATCACCCGCTGAATGGCCGCCGACGAGCGCCAGTCGCCGCAAATGTAGACCGAGCCGGTCGGCTTGAGCAGGCGGGGGAGTTTCGCCAGCCAACTTTCCAGCCACGCTTCGTATGCGTCCGGCGGCATTTGGGCGAATATTTTCCCGGCGAATGATTTGGTCAAATTGTAGGGCGGGTCGGCAAAAATCAGGTCTGTCGATTGGGCGGGCAGCCAATCCAGCGCCACAAACACATCCTGATGAAGAATGCGGTTCAGCACATCAGCCGGCGAAGCCGGGCCGCGCAAGCCTGTCAGCCGGCGGGTATAAGTTTGTCGCTCTGTATCGCTCAGGGTTATGGTTCGGTTTCGGGGGGCGCGTTTCGGCAAAATTTTCTCCACCGTTTTCAAGGCGACAATCCACACCATACCAATCGCTTTGAAAACACCTTCTCTCTATGATATAATCTCTATGTTACAATTTTAGACGATTTTGAAAGATAATCCAAAGGAACGAAATTAATATGTTCAAGAATATGTTCAAATCGGTATTAGGCGACCCCGCAAAAAAAGAAGCCAAACGACTGATGCCGGTTGTTGATGAAGTGAACGCCCTTGAAGCCGGGATGCAAGCCAAAAGCGACGAAGCGTTGCGGGCCATGATACTGGAATTCAGGACGAATATTACCGAAACCACCGCAGAAGCCAGGGCCGAATGGGCCGGGTTGCAACAGCAAGCCGTTTCCGCCTTTGGCGACGAGCGTCGCCGGCTGGAAGTGGAGGCAGACCGCGCCCAAAAGCAACTCCTGAAACTGGAAGAAGACCTGCTGCTGGAAATTCGCGCCCAGGTTTTTGCCGCCGTCCGGGAAGCCGGCACGCGCACCACCGGCCTGCGACATTACGACGTGCAGGTGGTGGGCGGGGCGCTGTTGCATCAGGGCCGGGTGGTAGAGATGCGCACCGGCGAAGGCAAAACGCTGGTGGCAACCATGCCGCTGGTCCTGAACGCCCTGGCCGGACACGGGGCGCACCTGGTTACGCCCAACGATTATCTTTCCAAGGTGGGCACCCAGTTGATGGGGCCGGTATACCATTTGCTGGGCTTGAGCGTGGCCGTCATCCAAAACGCGGGCCACGGCGGCGTTGATAAAGCCTCCTTCCGGTACGACCCAACCTATCAGGCCGGCGATGACCGCTACCAGCATCTGCGGCCCATCACCCGCAAAGAAGCCTATCAGTGCGATATTACCTACGGCACCAACAACGAATTCGGCTTTGATTACCTGCGCGACAACATGGTGCGAGACCTGAGCCGCAAGGTACAGCACCAACTTCACTACGCCATCATTGACGAAGTGGACAACATCCTCATTGACGAAGCCCGTACTCCGCTGATTATCTCCGGGCAGGCCGAAGAAAGCTCCGAGCTGTACCACAAATTCGCGCAACTGGTGCGGCCCTTAAGGGCCAGCAGCCCGGAAAGCGTGAAGGACAAGGAACTGGACCCCGACGGCGATTACGTAGTCGATGAAAAAGCGCGGGTGGTGCATTTAACCGAAGCCGGCATCGAAAAAATAGAGCGCGCGCTGGGCATCGAAAACCTGTACGCCCCGGAAAACACCCGGATGACCCCCTATCTGGAAAATGCCCTGAAGGCGATGGTTCTCTTCAAACGAGACAAGGAATACGTTGTCCAGGATGGCGAAGTGGTCATTGTCGATGAATTTACGGGACGGTTGATGTATGGCCGCCGCTACAGCGAAGGGCTGCATCAGGCCATTGAAGCCAAAGAGAACCTGAACGTTCAAAACGAAAGTTTTACCTGGGCCACCATCACCTTCCAGAATTTCTTCCGTATGTACAACAAACTGGCCGGTATGACCGGGACCGCCGCCACCGAAGCCGAGGAATTCGGCAAAATTTATAACCTGGAAGTCTCTACCCTGCCCACCAACGTTGAATTTCGGGCGATGCAGGGCAGCCTCATTGAAGAGACAACCAAACACAACGGCGTTGAAATTACCACCTACCGCAGCCCGGACGGCGCGGAAAATTACTTCAAACGGATAGACTACCCCGACGTGGTGTACCGCACCCCGGAAGCGAAGTTTAAAGCGGTGATGGATGAAATCAAAACCATTCACCAGAAAGGCCAGCCCATTCTGGTGGGCACCGTGGCCGTGGAAACCTCTGAATTTTTATCCCGCACCCTCAAACGCAACGGCATCTCCCACGAAGTGCTGAACGCCAAGAACCACGAGAAAGAAGCCAGCATCATTGCCCAGGCCGGGCAAGCCGGAGCCGTAACCATTGCCACCAATATGGCCGGGCGCGGGGTGGATATTTTGCTGGGGGGCAACCCCGAAGGGCTGGCCCGCGATATGCTGCGCCGGCAAGGGATTGACCTGGTAACGGTAGACCCGAAACACTGGCAAAAGACGCTGGCCGAAGCCACCGCCATCACCGAAAAAGACCGGGCCAAAGTGGCCGAACTGGGAGGGCTGCACGTCATCGGCACCGAGCGGCACGAAGCCCGCCGCATAGACAACCAGTTGCGGGGCCGGGCCGGCCGGCAGGGAGACCCCGGCTCAAGCCGCTTTTTTGTGGCCCTGCAAGATGATTTGATGCGTCGTTTCGGCGGGCAAAATGTCTCCCGGCTAATGGAACGGCTGGGCGTGGAAGACGATATGCCCATTGAAGCCGGGCTGGTCAGCAAAAGCATAGAAACCGCCCAAACCAAGGTAGAAGGCTATAACTTCGATATTCGCAAGCACGTGCTGGAATACGACGACGTGGTAAACCAGCAACGAGAGGTCATCTACGCCCAACGTAATCGAATTTTAACCAGCCCCAGCCTTAAAGAAAACATCCTGTCGATGGTCTTTGACCAGTTGCACAATCTGGTGTATCAGTACACCAGCGCCGAAGATGAAGAATATTGGGATATGCCCGGCCTGTATCACAGTGTACGGACCATTTTACCGCTGCCCCCCACCATCACCTCCCGCAGTTGGGTCGGTAAATTGCAGGAAGAACTGGTAGAGCTGTTTGAAGAGCTTGCCACGGACATGTACGAGGCCAAAGAAGCGCAAATCGGGCCGGACATGTTACGGAGCATCGAAAAAATTATCATGCTCGATACGGTTGACCGCCTGTGGGTATATCACCTGACCGCCCTCGACGCTCTGCGCACCGGCATCGGCTTGCGGGCTATTGGGCAACAGGACCCGCTGGTGGCCTACAAGCGCGAAGCCCATGAGATGTACGGCCTGCTGGTGGAAGAGATTCAACGCGATGTGGTCAACAAGATTTATCACATTGAACTGGCCCCCCAGAAAACACACCGTCCCCGGAACGTGCGAGCCATTCACAACAGCACCACGCCCCAGGTGGGCAGCGGCGCCAACGGCAAAGCGCGGCCCATTAAAACAGAAAAACGCCCCAAGCGAAACGCGCCATGCTGGTGCGGCAGCGGCAAAAAATACAAACAATGCCACGAGCGAAGCGACAAACAGGGCCTCACCTCGCCGGGGCAGGGGCAAGCGCCCCAACCCGTCGGCGCCGGGGCAGGCCAATCATCCAAACGCCGCGCCAAACGGAAGCGGTAATAAAATGGTGAATGGTAAACGGAACCGGCCCCGCAAGCCACATCTCCGTCGCAACGGACGGGGCGTCACCTGACTACTTCACAATTCACAATTGGCTATTCACCGTTCACCATTAATCAGGATGAATCATCACTTGAACATCGCTTTACGGGCGTAACGGGCGGCGTAAGCCATAAATACTCATTGCACATTTTAATTTTCATGATAAAATGAACATGAATAACATGCCATTTTAGACAACCGACTGACTCCCAGGATGAAAGGAGACCCCAACTTGGCAGGCCAGGACGATTTCACAGCCAAACTGATGAACGATATGCCCACTGAACTACTTGACTTTGTAAAAACAAAAGTCAACTCCTTTATAAAATGGGACCTGGTTCGGTTTTTTTACGAGAACCCCAACACCGTTGACACCGCCGAAAACATCGCCAAATACGCCGGACGGCATTTATCTGCCGTGACCCCGGAACTGGAAGACCTGATAGCCGGCAACGTGATGGACAAGAAGATTGTCGGCGACCAGGTAACTTACTCTCTGACACAAGACAAAGCTATGCGCCGGCTCATTGAAACGTTTGTGCTGGCCTGTGAAGACCGGCATTTTAGAGTGAAAGCAGTCTATCACATTATTCGAAATATGCAGTAGCAACCCTGACTTCAAAAATCATGCCACCTAATTCAAAAAAACAGGACTGAATGTATGACTACCAACCGCGTCAAAACCGGAATTGATGGACTTGATGAAATGCTGGGCGGCGGTTTTTTGCCGCAAACAGCCAATTTGATAGAAGGCGCGCCCGGAACCGGCAAAACCACCCTGGGCATGCAATTTATTTACAACGGTATTGTCAAATATAACGAACCCGGCCTGATCATCACCTTCGAGGAATTTCCCCGGCAATACTATTACGACGCCGCCGGTCTGGGCTGGGATTTTGCCCGCCTGGAAAAAGAAGGTCGGCTGAAAATAATTATGACCAGCCCCGAAGTCAGCCAAAAAGACCTGGAAGACGTAGGAGGCATAGTAGAAAACCTGGTCACCACAATGGGTATCCGGCGCATTCTGGTAGACAGTATGACCCACTTTGAGCGCATCACCCAAAACCAAACCGAACTGCGGGCCATTCAATACGGCTTTATCAACGCCCTTAAACGCGAAGGGCTAACCAGCCTGCTCACCAAAGAAAGCCCCGCCCTGCTGGGCGAAGCACCGGAAGGAGACAGCGACCTTGCCTTTGTGGTTGATTCCTACTCCATCCTGCGCTACGTAGAAATCGACTCGGCTATCCGCAAAGCCATGCTGGTACTGAAAATGCGGGGCAGCGACCACGCCAAAGACATTCGACAATATGATATAGACACTCAAACCGGCTTCCAGCTAAAGGCCAAATTTGAAGGCCAGGAAGGTATTCTCAGCGGCAGCCCGCGACGCAGTATGATAGATGCCTTCGACGAAGCCTTCATAAAATAACAACCATGAGATTCCTCGCCCAATTCCTAACTTTATACACCTGGGGAGTCATCTGCATCCTGCTGCTCTTTCTGTTCCGCATTGCCCTGTTTTTTGAACGCCGCCGCCAGAAAAAAACCGCCAAAAAACAGGCCCTCTCCTTTTACCAGTTTTTATTAGTGCCAATTATCTTCTTTGCCGTCAGCGCCGTCTTGTACGCCCTGTCTCCATCTTTAATAGTGGGCCGGCCTCTGGCCGATAGTTTACGCATTATCGGCGCGCTTTTTTTAGGTGTCACCGGCTACGTTTTACTCAACACCATGATTGGAGGTCGCTCCTGATACCCTTAACCACTACGCTGGGGGCATTGTCTACTCTCTCGATTTTGGTACTGTTTTACATCATCGCCAAGCTGTCAGAGCGATTTGGCAGCGTGCTGAAAATGCCCCCCCTGTACAAATGGTTCTATCTATCTGAAGCGTTGACCCTTGTGGCTCTGGTGGCTCACCTGATTCAAGCCGGCAACTTTCTGGCGACCCCTCAAAACCGCGCGGTCCGGGTGATGAGTTTGCCTTTTGCCCTGGTTTTTTACCACCTGCCCCTAACGATTGCCGTTACCCTGGGCCTGTTTATCACCTGGAAATACTGGGGCTGGCTGATAACAGAACAGAAAAAATAAAACCCTATGAGCGACTCGCCGCCTGCCGCACATAACGCCTCCGCCGCTGCCCCCCTGCCCGATATTTCAATTCTCGACAGCTTTATCCACATCAGTGCCACCGTGCTGGATCTGGACGACCTGTTGCGCACCGCTCTGGAAATTCTGCGCCAGAAATTCAACTTCGCCTTTCAAATCATCTTCCTGATTGATGACGAAACCAACACCCTGGCCCAAACCGCGCAACTCGGCGGGCCGGACGACCCCCAATCC